>JAJPXE010000144.1 GCA_021205645.1 Candidatus Gastranaerophilales bacterium
CATTTATTATGTTCAATTGATTCTGAGGGTAAAATTGGAATATTATTATACCCGTATTTGTCAGGTTGAATTCCTTTTTGTCTCTTTTCAGTGCTAATTTACATCACATGCATAAGTATTAAATCCTGCAAACGGAGGATTTTTTGTTATTTTTTTTGTGCTTGTCTGAAACAAAAAAAAGCGGTCTGTCAATCCGGCAAACCGCTTTTGTTATTAGTCTAAACTTCCTTAAATATAAGAGTAGCATTGTGACCGCCAAACCCGAAAGAGTTTGTCAATGCGGCATGAACCTCTGCTTTTTGAGCCTTATGCGGCACATAGTTCAAATCAGCCACCTCTTCGTCCTGATTATCAAGATTGATAGTCGGAGGAACAATATTTTCATTTATTGCTTTTACGCAAACGATACTCTCAATAGCCCCCGTTGCACCTAACATGTGACCATGCATACTCTTTGTGGAGCTAACGTATAAATTTTTATTTTCTTCTTTAGAGCCGAACATTTTTTCAACGGCTTTTGATTCAGCCTTATCACCCAGTCCAGTACTTGTACCGTGAGTGTTGATATACTGAATATCTTCAGGTTTCATGCCTGCATCCGCAAGAGCAAATTCCATAGATTTAGTAGCACCTAAACCCTCGGGGCATGGAGCAACCATATCATAAGCATCGGCTGATTGACCGTAACCTGCTATTTCAGCATAAATCTTTGCCCCTCTTGATTTTGCATGCTCGTATTCTTCCAAAATCAAAACACCTGCACCTTCACCCATGACAAATCCGTCTCTGTCTTTATCATAAGGTCTGCTTGCCTTTTCCGGTGCATCGTTTCGTTTTGATAATGTCCTTGCCGTAGTAAATGCACCTATACCAATAACTGTTATTGTTGCTTCACAGCCGCCTGCAACCATTGCATCGGCATCACCGTATTGAATTGCTCTGTATGCATCACCAACAGAATGCGTACCTGTCGCACATGCCGATACGACTGCCTTGTTTACACCTTTAAAACCATGCCTCATGGAAATTCTGCCCGATGCCATATCAACAATCAACATAGGGATTGTAAACGGCGAACCCTTGGTCGGACCTCTGTTTATCATAGCTAAATGGTTCTTCTCAAAAGTTTTAAAACCACCGGCTGCAGAACTGACTATAACACCTACTTTATAAGGGTCATATCCTGCCTGTTCCAGATTTGCATCTTTTATTGCTTCATCGGCAGCAACAACCGCAAACTGCGTATATCTGTCCATACGCTTAGCATCTTTAGGATCTATATAATCTTCAGGATTAAAGTCTTTGTCTTTTATTTCGCCCGCTATCTTGACGGTTTGAAGCTCCGTATCCATTCCTTCTATCAATGAAATCCCGCTTTTGCCCGATTTCATCGACTCCCAAAAATTATCTACACCAATCCCGCATGGAGTCACAGCTCCCATCCCGGTGATCACTACTCTTCTTTTTGTCATCTCTTTACCTTTTCTACTGATAATCACGGGGGAATTATATCCCCCGTTAATTTATGTTTTTATCCGATTATGAGTGAGCTTCTATATAATTTACAGCATCCTGTACTGTTTGTATCTTTTCAGCTTCTTCTTCCGGAATTTCACAACCGAATTCTTCTTCAAAAGCCATTACCAATTCAACCGTATCTAATGAATCAGCACCCAAATCGCCAGAAAAACTTGCTTCCGGTGTTACTAATGCTTCATCTACACTTAATTGATTAACAACAACTTTTTTTACTTTTTCTAATGTTTCGCTCATTTTTTAATCCTCATTCTTTTTAATATATTACACTATTCATTTTAAATTATACTATTTCAAGATAATTTTGCAAAAACTCTAAACAATTGTTTAAGTTTTATTACTAAATTATCAAGCCGCCGTCGACTTGCAGCACCTGACCGGTGACGTAATCCGCATCGACAGCAAGAAACTTCACGGCTTTTGCTATATCTTCAGCCTCTCCCATTCTTTTTAAAGGTATCATTTTCATATATTCATCGGTATTTCTCAAATCCTTTGTCATATCTGTTGAAATAAATCCCGGAGCAACGGCGTTAACCCTTATTCCTCTGACACCCAATTCTTTGGCCAAAGATTTTGTAAATCCGACCAGTCCGGCTTTTGCCGCCGAATAATTTGCCTGACCCGCATTGCCGTACAAACCGACTACGCTTGTTGTATTTACAATTGAACCGCTGCGCTGTTTCATCATAAGCTTTACTACAGGTTTTGATACATAATATGCACTGTTCAGGTTAGTGTTTATGACGGCATTCCATTTATCTTCACCCATTCTGATAAATAAATCGTCCCGTGTTATTCCCGCATTATTCACAAGAACATCAATTCTGCTGTATTTTTCTATTATTTCCGTAATTGATTTATCCACTTCTTCCTTATTTGAGACATCAAACCTGTATGCTTCCGCATTAACACCGAGAGCTTTTATATCTTCAACCGTTTTTGCGGCAGCCTCCGAATTGCCCGCATAATTGATTACAACATCATACCCTGCTTTAGCAAGCTCAATTGCACACGCACGACCTATACCGCGTGACCCGCCCGTTACTAATGCTGTTTTTTTATCATCTGACATCTATATCTCCTTTTTATTAGTTTTAACTAAACCTCACACATCAGCTCTGATTTTAAACATCCAAGAGTTGTTTCCAATGAAGCTTTATCATATATATTGTATGTTGCAACTTCCGAATTAATTTTCTTGTTCAAACCCGCAAGAACTTTGCCCGGACCTATCTCCACAAATATTGTTACACCGCCTGAAATCATTTTTTCAACAGTTTGACTCCAGTGAACGGAAGAATATATCTGCTGCGGCATTTTTATTCTGAAATCTTCTCCCGAAGTTGTCAATTCCGCATCGACATTTGTTATTACAGGCACAGCTGCATTGTTTAATTCAAAACCGGAAATAAATTCTTCAAACTCTTTTCCGGCATCTTTCATAAACTCCGAGTGAAAAGCTCCTGAAACAGCAAGTGGAATAACTCTCCTTACACCGTTTGCAAGAAGATAATCGCCTGCCGCTTTGACAGCCTCATCAGAGCCGGTAATAACAACCTGATAAGGTGAGTTATAGTTTGCAACAGCAACATAACCGGCTTTTGAGCCTGCCTCTAAACCCGCATTGAGCTGTTCTTCCGTTGCGTTTAAGACTGCCGCCATGCTTCCGCCTCCGGTTTTACCCATTAACTCCGCACGTTTTTGGATTGCCCTCAATGTATTCTCCAACGACATAACACCCGATGTATACATCGCACAATATTCGCCGAGCGAATGACCCGCAGTGTAATCCGGTGTTATATTCAGTTGAGATTTTAAAACCTCCAATGCCGCAATTGACGTTGTTACGATTGCAGGCTGGGTATTAATCGTCTGTTTTAAATCTTCTTCCGGGCCTTCAAAACAAATTGTTGAAATACTCCTGCCTAATACTTCATCAGCTTTATCATAAACCGCTTTTGCCGCCTCATAATTATCATATAATTCTTTTCCCATTCCGACGGATTGTGAACCCTGACCGGGGAAAAGGAATGCTATCTTCTTTGACATAATTTCTCCTTAATTTGATTACAAATAAATTACAGCCTAACAGATGCCTTCTCTGAGTCTGACAACAGCTCCGCCCCAGGTCATGCCTGCACCAAAACCGCACAATATCGCTGTTGTACCCAGTTTTACTGTTCCTTTTTCAACGCCCTCGGCTAACGCTATCGGAACCGATGCGGCTGATGTGTTGCCATAATATTTAATATTTGTTATAACTTTTTCATCGCTGTATTCAAGGCGTTCCTGAACTGCCTGAATAATACGTAAATTCGCCTGATGCGGGATTAAATAATCAATATCACCTGCTTTTAACCCTGCTTTTTCAATAATTTCTTCTATATACGGCGGCAAAATTTTTACAACAAACTTGTAAACCTCTTTACCGTTCATGTGAATATACTCATCATGTGCGGAACAAGGCTCAACAAGCGGACAATTCTGACCTACGTTGTCTTTATATATAAGCTCGCCGATTGAGCCTTTTGCCTTGATATCAATAGCAAGAATGTCGTCAACGCCGTCATTGGACGCTGTTACAACCATTGCTCCCGCACCGTCGCCGAACAATATTGATGTAGCTCTGTCTGTCCAATCAAGGTATCTTGTATTGTTGTCCGTTGCAACAATCAGTATATTCTCATAAATACCCGAATTTATAAAACCTTTTGCAACCTGCATACCATATATAAGCCCCGAACATGCAGCCGTAATATCAAAAGCAGGAATATCAGTTTCAATACCCAATCTTGACTGGATGTGGCATGCTATTGCCGGATAGAGCTGAGGAGGAGCTGATGATGCCGCAATAATCAAATCCAGTTCTTCCGGTTTTATACCCGATTTTTCTATAGCTTTTAGAGCTGCCTCAAAACCTAAATCTATCGCATTCTGATTACCAGAAACAACACGTCTTTCTTTTATCCCTGTACGTGTATAAATCCATTCGTCAGATGTTTCGTACAATTTTGTTAAATCGTCATTAGTAACAACAGCATCCGGAATTCCGTATCCGACACCTGCTATTTTTACCGGAATATAATCTTTTGTCATATCTAGCCCTCAATAAATTCCGAAATTTTCTTGTTAACACCCGTTTCAACAGCCTCTTTTGCTACTCTGATTGCATTCTTTACAGCATAAGCACGACTGCGGCCGTGAGCGATAACAGAAATTCCTCTTACTCCCAACAATAAAGAACCGCCAAATTCCTCATAGTTAATTCTTCTGTATATTCTTCTCATAAACGGTTTTGCAAGCAAACCGACAATCATTCCTATAAAATCGGACTTGAATTCGGACTGAAGCATATAGAAAAGCATTGAAGAAGAACCTTCCGTAACTTTTAGTGCAACATTCCCTACAAACCCGTCGCAGACAACCACATCACATTTACTCAAAAATATTTCTTTTCCTTCTATATTACCGACAAAATTGATATTTTCAGCATCTTCTTCAAGCAATTTATGAGTTTCTTTAGCCAGAGGATTGCCTTTTTCTGCCTCTTCGCCTATATTCAGCACACCGACTCTCGGGTTATCAATACCTAGAACATTTTTTGAATAAGTCGCACCCATAACGGCAAATTGTTTGAGCATTTGAGCTGTACAATCACTGTTCGCACCACCGTCGATTAAAACAATCGGTTTTGCAACAGTCGGCAAAGTAACAGCTATAGCCGGTCTTGTAATCCCTTTTATCCTGCCCAGCCCGAACAAACTTGATGCCATAGCGGCACCCGTTGAACCTGCGGCAACTATGCCGTCAGAATGCCCGTCCGCTACGGATTTTACCGCACGAACAATTGATGAATCTTTCTTTTTGCGAATAGCCTGACCGACAGCCTCGCCCATTTCAATTACCTCGGATGCGTGAGTTATCGTATAGTCGATGTTTTCTATATTGATTTTGACTTTGCGTAAGCGTCCTCTTTTGCCGCAATCGGAATATATTCCGCCGGCTTTTTTGATTTTTTCAAGTTCAGCTTTAATATCGTCCTCTTTGCCTACGATATCCAGAGCAACGCCATAATCCTGTGCAGCCCACATTGCACCGGCTACAATCTCACCCGGTGCGTGGTCTCCACCCATTGCATCTATAGCTATTCTTGTCATCTTTTCCTCTTATTCTTCCGAACTCTTTTCCTCTTCAGCTGTTTCTTGCTTTTTAGCTTTTGTTTCAGCTTTAGATGTTTCTTCTGCTTTTTTAGCTTTTGTTGTTCTCTTTTTTGTTGTCTTTTTAGGCTTTTCTTCAACTGTTTCTGCAACTTCCGCAGCTTCTGCCGCTTTAGCTTCTTCGACCTTAGTTTCTTCAACGGCAGCCTTAGATGCAGCTTTTGCCGTTTTTACTAAATCCTCTGTTTTATCTTTCAAACTTACGGGTTTTCCTTTATAATAACCGCAAGCGGTACATACCGTATGTGTTAACACAGGCTGTCCGCAATTTGAACACACGGTGGTTTCCGGTACCGTCGCTTTCCAATTTGCTCTTCTTTTTCCCTGTGCACTATGTCCCGTTCTTTTCTTTGGTACTGCCATTTTCTTATACCTTTCTTATTATTTACTATTCTGTTTTCGACTCTATTTATTTTCTATCTTTATTGTTTTAAAGATAGCCATTCTTTCATCCTGGACGGTTAATCCGCTGTCTTGTGCAAATTTCCCCTCATTACAATTTATACCACAAACTTTTTTATTTGGTAACTGTAATATTACAGATTGATACAATAAGTCATAAACATCAATCTCATTTTCACCGTTCAAATCAGTTACAAACTGACCGTTTTTCAGCTCAGTTTCCTGCTTCGGCTCATCAAATAATGTTGTTTTAGCATACATTTCTTTGACAAAAAAATCAAGCTTATAATCAAATTCTTTCAAACACAAATCGCATTCAAGCTTAATTTTGCCTCTGACATCGCCTGCGGCTTCAATAAAATCACCGAGCGAAACCAAATTTATTCCGGCAGTTACGTGAGCTTTTAGCTCCGGTATATCATCGTCAAAATCGATATGATATGTTTTATTTTTTTCTTTTTCTATATCATCAATTGATATTTTATACATAAGTTTCGTCCTGCAAAACCACGCCTGAAATCTGTGTTGAAACAAAAGCAATTTTCTTAACCGGACCGATTGCCTCCTTTTCGACAAGAACAGGAGACGGACTTTTCATCAATTGTTTCATCTCCAAATACACAGCCTGAGGATTTTCAAAATATAACAGTACCGGTGTGGCTACACTTTTTAAAAATAACACCAGTGCCGTTCGTGTTTTTTGTTGCGGCATATATTGCTGAGCCATTTTTACTCTCCTTAAATCCGTGAAATTTTCACCTTATTAATTTTACTATTATAGTATAAATAAAAAACACATAATAATCAATGAATTGTTCCTGCTCAATCGTATATTAAAAATCAGCTGAATTGTTTTCCACCCTTTTCTGGCGGGTTTATCAACCCTCTCCGGACAAGCGGCAGGCTGTGCCGGCAGAACTAGTGCTGACCTGCCTGCATGTCAATTTTGGGATTTTCCGCAGACTCCTTTTAATATTTTGACTATTTCTAATACCTTTTCTTTAAATGTGTCAAAATCTTCATTATTTGTAATCACATAATCCCAGCAGGTAATATCATCCAGTCCGACCTCCGTGATATCGTTTTCGCCGACAAGCACACCTCTTTGAGAGCGGATATTTCTATCAGCTTCAATACGTATTGAAACGGCACCTGCTTTCTTAAATACTTCATATTCGTGAGGAACCCGAACATCGGTCACAATAATATTCCCCTCTGAATTGATTATTTTATTAATCCAGTAATCGGGTGATTGACTTCTGCCCCAATTTCCGAGCTTTATCAGACCGGCTCTGTGCTGCGATTTATTATTTTCTATCTCCTCATAAGTCAGATTATACTTCTTTCCGTATTCTATTTTTATGATATCACCCATAGCACAACGATGATATTCAGGCATGCTTTCAAGCATAATTCTACCGGCACTATCTTTGCCCGAATATTGCTTCCCTGAAAAAATTATTATTTTATCAGCCATTTTTTACCTCTTGGACTATATTAACATAATCAAACCGTTATAGATAGAATGATGTTCCCAAGGGGGCAGGAGCATATATATTTTACCGGAACAGCCGCGAAGTGAAGACCGCAGAGGTATACACCGTGTCTGTAGAGGGGGATTGGAGCATAATAGTAATAATATCGTAGATTTGTTTTAGTTTTTTATTTGAACATTCTGTGAGCAATGTAGTAATATTTGTGATAATATTTTTGTTTTTTTGCCAAATCAGCCAAAGTTTATGCAACTGACGATAAAGATCAAAATGCGAAAGTTGTCGGCAGTGAAATTCAAGCAGGTTCTAATGCAAGTATTTTTAATATGGAGATTTTTCATTCAAATGTGGAAGAACGGGCATTTAGTGGTTTATTAGAAGATGCAAAAGGAATTGCCGATAAAAATAAAGAGTCTAGCCGGCGGACAATGGCAGGCAAGCTTGCCAAATTGGAAACAGCAGCATACGCAGCACCGCTGCCGCCCGGCAGACTGTGTCTGTAGAGCTGACACCCGCTGCCGCATGTCAATTTTGGGATTTTTCCGCAAACTAATTATTTATGTTCTCCGGGGACTTCCGACAGAACCAGGCATAAAGCACCTGCTGCTACACCCGTTAAAACACCCCCGATAACAGATGCTCTGGCGTGAAGCGTTCTTGCAGAATCTTTTATCAATGTAAATATCTCATTTGAGGTGTTTTTTGATTTGACCAATTTTTTACTCTTTGCATCAAAATTATCGTGGATAAGTTTCAAAGAGGTATTTCTATCCGCTTTTTTGTCGCTGATGGTTTTATATTGCAGTGATAAAAGCTCCTGTTTAATTTCTGCCTTATCCGGTTTTGAGAAAACCCTTGTTAAAGCGCTTTCAATAGGTTCATCGGGTGCGGATTTTATAGCAGCCGAAAGTTCTTTGCTATCACGAATTTGTGGTTTTAATGTTTCAAGATTAACTTCAGGATCTGCAACTGATTCTAAGAACCTGTTTATTCTTGATGCTTCTTTTAGTTCGTCAGATGACATGGTTGTCTCAAGGCTTTTACTCACCGTTTTTACAAACGAATCTGACGGCATGCCTTTATAAAGCCAGTTTTTGCGCGTGACCGTGTAAACGGTTCCGACCGCTAAACCCGCACCTGATACTGTTGTTATCCTGTTTTTTAATCTCGTGTTCGGATCAGTTGAGTTGATTGGTTTTATACTCATAACTTTAACCCTTCTCTTATTTTGTACTTATTGTATTTATAAATTGTATTATATTGCGATTCTGCAGAAAATAGTGCGTATATTATATCATAAATTTCTATAAAATCAAATATGTTAAACGAATATTTTTTCACCTTTAAAAGGCGGATTGCTATTGTAATTTGGGCATATTTCCTGTATCCTTGTATATGATACATATTTTTTAAGAAAGGTGCCTGACATGACAACTAATCAATATATTAAACCGGTTACTGCCAAAACAGAAAAGAATTTAACTATAGGCGGGTGTGATACTGTTGATTTAGCGCATAAATACGGCACTCCGCTCTATGTTATTGATGAGGCTACCTTAAGGGCAATTTGCAGCGATTATAAAAAAGCTTTTGAACGTTACTCTTATACCAAAATGTTGTATGCTTCAAAAGCACTGTGTACAAGTGCGATATCGAAAATATTAACCAGTGAAGGGTTCGGATTTGATACGGTATCCGCAGGTGAAATTTATACAATTTTAAACAGCGGCATATCACTGAAAAATGTTCTTTTTAACGGAAATAATAAATCCGAACAGGAACTTGATTTTGCCATAAAAAACGATATCGGAAGAATTTCTGTCGATAATTTCCTTGAAGTTAAACTTATCTCTAAAATAGCCGGAAAATACAACAAAAATATTGATGTATTACTTAGAATAACTCCCGGAATTGAATGCCACACCCATGAATATATCAAAACCGGTCAGCTTGATTCAAAATTCGGGTTTGATTTAACACAACTTGATAAGGTTATCACAGACATAATAACCAATCATAACAATATCAAAATACGCGGACTTCACGCTCATATCGGCTCACAAATATTTGAACCTGAATGTTTCCGCGATGAAATCGACATACTTATTCAAGAAATTTCCTGTATTAAAGAAAAATTCAATATCAAACTTGATGAAATAAATATAGGGGGTGGCTTAGGCGTTAAATACACGGAGAAAGACCTGCCGCCGTCTGTTAATGAGATTGCGGATGTCATAATTAATTCACTGGAAAAATATATTACAAAATACAATGTAGAGCCGCCGACACTCTATATAGAACCCGGAAGAAGTCTTATATCGACAGCCGGAGTAACATTATACACCATAGGCAGCATGAAACAGGTTCCGAATATGACGAAATATATAACCGTTGACGGCGGTATGGCTGACAATCCCAGACCGGGTATGTACAGGGCAGAATATTGTGCCGACATCGCTAATAAAATGAATTTAAAAGAGAAAGAAACAGTAACCGTTGCGGGGCGTTTCTGTGAATCGGGCGATATTCTTATCAAAGATATATCACTTCCGAAACCTGAAACCGGTGATATCCTCTGCATCTACAATACCGGTGCTTACAACTATTCTATGGCAAGCAACTATAACAGAGTCGAAAAACCTGCCATGGTACTTGTAAATAATGCACAATCTGATATTATTATAAATAGGGAGACATTAAACGATATTGTTTCACACGATGTAATTCCGGATAGATTAAAGTAGTCTTGATTATAACAATACAGCAGGCATGAGCAACAAAAAACTAAAAGATAGGCGGAAAAATGTTTGAATACTTTATAAAACCTTTGCAAACGCAGATTATAAACATATTCTCATCACTCAACTGGGTGAATACTATTGAGATATTATTAATAGTTGCTATTGTTATGGTTTTTTATAAGAAATTCATTCAGCACACACAATCCGAAAAACTTGTTCGCGGCATATTGTTCCTGTTTTTTGCGTGGATATTCAGCGAAATACTTACCATGCTTAATCTGACAATACTGGGAATGTTTCTCAAATCACTTGTGGCGTTGGTTTTACTCAGTTTAATAGTAATTTTTCAGCCTGAATTAAGGCGTTTTCTGGGCTATCTCGGCCAGCCGGGGTTCATCGGCAAGACATTTTTCGGGTTTAATCAACATTCATCAGGCAATAAAGATGACGATATCGATGTTATAAAAGAGCTTATAGAATCGGTTAAATACTTTACCAAAACCAGAACAGGAGCGTTGATTGTTCTCCAAAATGAGTTAAGACCCTGTACATACTCTGATGTCGGAACAAAATTGAACGCTGATGTATCGGCAGAATTGATATTAACTGTTTTTCACCCGAATACACCGCTCCATGACGGTGCTATGGTTATTAAAGATAACAAGATTTTATCGGCAGGTGTTCTTCTTCCGCTCACAGAGAACCCTAAATTAAGCTGGAAATACGGCACGCGCCACAGAGCAGCTATCGGACTTACCGAAATAAGTGATTGTGCCTGCCTTGTCGTGTCCGAAGAAACCGGAGATGTTTCCATTTCTATGGACGGAACTCTCAAAAAGTACGAAGATTTAGTCACTCTTAAAGCTGATCTTGAAAAAATTCTTAATGTTAATAATAACAATGACGAAAAAAGAAACGGGTTCTTTAATTTTAGTACCGTCAAAAAATAAAACTTTTATTGTGCCGGCTGTTATAGGGACGGGTGTTTTAAAATCAATTTTGCTATAGATGAAAGGATACTCAAATGGACGTATTTAAAATGTTTAAATCAAAACGCAAGGTATTACAGCATACAAAAACCCCGTTTGAAATATTCAGAGAAACCACAGCAAGGTTTATAATTCTTACAATCGGAGCGTTCATAGTTGCTTTTGCACTTGAATGTTTTATGCTTCCGAATAAAATCATAGACGGCGGAATTATCGGTGTTTCAATGATGTTCAATTTTATTACAAATATCAATCTCGGTGTTTTGATTTTTTGTTTGAATATTCCGTTTATTTTTCTAGCGTTAACGACACTGGGCAAAATGTTTGTTATCCAAACATTTTATTCGGTTACAATGTTATCGATAGCCACTAACTTATTTATCGGTCATCATGTCACACATGATTCGTTTCTGGCAGCGATATTTGGCGGTATAATTCTCGGGGTCGGTGTTGGACTTATTTTAAGAAACAGTGCTTCGCTTGACGGTACGGAGATACTTTCAATAAGACTTTCTAAAAAATTCTCTTTTATGAGTATCGGCGAATACTTAATGGGGTTTAACCTGTTGATTTATTCGGCATCGGGGTTTATGTTCGGCTGGGATAAGGCAATGTATGCAATCATAACTTATTATGTTGCTTCAAAAATGATTGATGTAGTCATTGACGGGTTTAACAGTTCAAAATCCGTAAGGATTGTTTCGGATTTTTACAAAGAAATCGGCAAGAGCATAATGAAAGAGCTGGACGTAAGTGTGACATATATGAAAAGCCGGGGCGGATATTCGGGAGAAGAAAAAATCCTGACATATTGTGTTGTTTCTAGATTAGAGATGGCAAAAGTTAAAGAGATAGTAAGGAGTATTGATAAAAGGGCATTTCTGGTAGTGGAGGATGTTCATGAGGTTGAGGGCGTTCGGGTTAGGAAATAGAGGATGCGGAAAATCCAAAAAATGACAATTTTTTGAGAATTTTAATTTTTCCGCAAACTCAATAATTAAGCCGGTTTTTAATTCTTCCAAATTATCTGAAGTGCTGAAAACATTTATCAAGATTTGATACAGGTATAACTCTTCCGCTATCAATGATTTTGACGGGAATATCTCCGTCGCGTTTTTCGACCCTGCCTATCTTAATACAGTTATCCGGCATGCCTGCAAAATCATCAGGTATCGCTGCAATAATCCGATAATCTTCGCCGCCGTATAAAACCATGTCTTTATATTCTTCGGGAAACAGCACTTTGAGTGCTTTATCATAGGCTATTTTTTCAAAATCAATAACAATTGTTTTGCCGCTTGCCTGAGCGATTTTATAAACGGCATCAACAAGTCCGTCTGAACTGTCAGTCATTGCATAATCAGCATTTATATTCTTTGAAATTTGGGATGAAAACCCGACCTGAGACTCCGGCATGAGATGAGCTTTTATAAGCTCATTATTAACGGTTTTGTTTTCATTGAGCAATTTTAGTCCTGCGGCACTTGAGCCGTGAAACCCGCTTGTGATGACAACATATCCCTCTTTAGCATTTGAACGTGATGAAATTCTGCGGTTTTTGATTGTTCCCAGAGCGGTTATTGATATCATTATTTTATCCGAGCCTGTGACATCTCCACCGACTATTTCGGCACCATTCAGGGCAGATTTTGCACCAAGATAAAACTCTTTTATAAACTGTTCTGATATATTCTCAGGCAGGGAAAGAGAAGCCGTCAAGTATTCCGGTTTTCCGCCGGATGCCGCTATGTCGCTTATATTAACCATAACAGATTTATACCCCAGCTGATACGGAGTTGTATATCTCATATCAAAATGAACATTCTCAACAAGACTGTCTTGAGAAATAACAATCCCCAAATCTTTGAGCAATGCACAATCATCACCGATATAGCTGCTGCCTGTCACGGATTTTATAACAGATAAGATTTCCTGTTCATTCATACCCTAATTTTATCAAAAAAATGTTAACGTTATACAAAACCTGCTCAACATTTACAGGACACTATGCAGGTTTAACGGTGCTTTTAAGATGTAACTCTCTCATCTGCTGTAATGAAGCATAAGCTGGTGCATCCGTCATAAGACATTTAGCTCCAGAATTTTTAGGGAATGCTATTACATCTCTGATTGATTCCGTTCTGCACAACAAAGCCACAAGCCTGTCAAGTCCGATTGCCAGACCGGCATGCGGCGGTGTTCCGTATTGGAAAGCATTAACCATAAACCCGAATTTTTCCTGTGCCTCTTCATCAGACAAGCCCAGAGCCTTGAATATCTTCTTCTGAACTTCTGATGAGTGTATTCTGACACTTCCGCCGCCAAGCTCTGTACCGTTGTATACTATATCATAAGCTATAGATTTTACATTACCTAAATCACCGCTATCCAGCTTGTCTAAATCCTCAAGATTCGGAGAAGTGAACGGGTGGTGCATTGCCATAAATCTGCCTTCTTCGTCTGACCATTCAAACATCGGAAAATCCACTACCCACAACAAAGCATTATCATCTTCATTTATAAGGTCCAATTTTTTTCCGAAATGAAGCCTTAATCTGCCCATAATATCATAAACAGCTTTCGGTTTATCGGCAACAAAGAAAATAATGTCACCTGCTTTTGCGCCTGCTCTGTCTTGAATTTGTTTAGCCTGTTCCTCTGTCACAAACTTAAGTACAGGTGATTTAGCAGTCCCGTCCTCGTTGTAAATAATATTTGCAAGTGCTTTTGCACCGAATGAAACCGCTAATTTTGTTATATCATCAATATCTTTTCTTGAATAGCTTGCCCCGCCGTCTATTTTGATACCGCGGACTATTCCGCCCGCTTTCAGGGTATTCTTAACTATCTCAAAATCCGACTCCATTATGATATCACCGATGTCAAACAGCTCCAGACCGAACCTTGTGTCAGGTTTATCGGAGCCAAACCTGTCCATTGCCTCCTGCCAGGTTATTCTTTTGAATGGCGGCTTAACCTCTATATTTGCCTCTTTGAATGCTGCCTGAATAAGCCCCTCTGTCATTTCAATTACATTATCCTGCTCTACAAATGACATTTCTAAATCAATCTGTGTAAATTCCGGCTGTCTGTCCGCACGCAAATCCTCATCTCTGAAACATTTCGCAATTTGATAATATCTTTCAATACCGCCAACCATTAACAATTGTTTAAAAATTTGCGGTGATTGCGGCAGTGCATAAAATTTGCCTTCCTGAACCCTTGACGGAACAAGATAATCCCTTGCCCCTTCCGGAGTTGTTTTGATTAGTATTGGTGTTTCAACCTCCAAAAAATCCTGACCGTTCAAATAATTTCTTACCGCCGTTACAATTTTATGTCTTAAAGTAAGATTACGGAGCATGTCCTCACGTCTTAAATCAAGATAACGATATTTTAACCTGATATCTTCCGAAACATTCTCATCATCAAGCACAAAAGGCAATGTCTTAGCCTCAGAAAGCACTTTTGCCGAATGAGGATAAGTTTCTACTTCACCCGTCGGGAGTTTATCGTTATATGTTTCTTCCGGACGCATTGTAACCTTTCCGCTTACCGTAATGACAGATTCCGTTTTGAGTTTTGAGAAAACATTGTGAATATCAGGGTTAACCTGCGGATCTGCTACAAGTTGAAAAAATCCGGTTCTATCCCTTAATTCAACAAAAATAATTCCGCCTAAATCTCTGACACAAGCAACCCAACCCGATAAAGTAACTTCTTCACCGATATTTTTTGCCGTTAACTGTCCGCAATTGTGCGATTTTAATGCCGTTTTCAATGTTTTTCTCCCTTTTATACTGTCTGCCTATAAATAATAACAAAAACAAACTCAATTGTGAAGTTTTATCATAAGTTTTATGACTCTTTATATTTATTTAACCTTAGAACATGTTTGTATTATAA
>JAJPXE010000024.1 GCA_021205645.1 Candidatus Gastranaerophilales bacterium
CTAATAAATGCTGACAAAAATAGTCTGGTATGTATTAATATCACTTATACTATATGACTATGGGAGTACACTGATTTATGTTACAAGAAGCAACACGGGCCATAAATTCGGCATTTAATAACAGTTTTGTAAAAAAATTATCGTTATATCTTCACGATTGTGTGCGTGAAGAGGTTAAAAGCTCCACATTTAGAAATCTTAAATCCGATAAGGATAATAAATGGATATTCTTAAAAGAGGACGACAAATTATTCACATCCGATATAGATTATTTAAGACTTGACGGAAGTGACAGCAAACTTACGGAATTGATGATACAAAGTGAATTAAACCAGAAAGAAAAATATCTCATTTACGGATATATGTTTCTTGTCGGAGGAAATCCTAAGAGCAGGAAGAAAAACGAGTTTTTGACTCCGCTTTTATATATGCCTTGCAAGCTTGAGCGAAACGGTGTCAACATCAATTGTATGCTGACCGATGAATTTTTATCACTCAATACCGGTGCTCTGGCTTCTCTGATGAAAAAAAACGGAGATGAAGAAGAAATGGAACAGTTTCTTGAAGGGCTTTTAGATGTTGTTCCCTCACTTCCTATAACTGATGAAAAAATGGAAATATTTCTAACAACCTTGAAATCGGTTATTCCTGATGTTGAAATAGCACTTGACCATTCAAACGATATTGATGAGGATAATATTTCTAAAGAGACATCATCAAGAGCAGATGATAATTCTGACAGTGATACCGTAAATGATACGGATGATGAAATAGCCGGCAAAACTTCTTCTAAAATAGAAAAAATCACCCTGACCAATCAATGTGCAATAATTTTGACGAAACGTCCCTCTGTTACTGCAGGTGTACTTCATGAATTAACCCAAATTGCGGAAAAATCCAGCGGAGTATACAGAGAAACTGTTTTAAACGTTATCAATGAGGAATACACACAGGCAAAATCGGTTCAAATCCCGCAAAAAAATCCTGAAGGGTTTAATCCGATAACCCCGCTCGCTTTAAGTGATTCACAGGCAAGTGTTATAGAAAACATTGAAACAAGCAAACTTGTATCTGTTTATGGTCCTCCGGGAACGGGTAAGTCACAAACAATTGTCAACCTTGTTGCGCACCTTATAGCAAACGGCAAAACCGTTCTTGTTGCTTCAAGAATGGATAAAGCTGTCGATGTCGTTGCAGACAGGCTTAACGAATTGGGAGCACCGTTCCTTGCACTGAGAGCCGGACGGCTTAATTACCAGAAACAGTTGAGCTATCAGCTTCAAGATTTGCTGTCCAACAAAGTCGATTTAGATGAGGATTTAGAGAATAATGTACTTGTTGATGTGTCAGATATGGAGGATTTACTCAATTCTATACGTGAACTGGAGCAGAAAGCCGAAAATATTATTAAACTTGAAAAAGAATGGACAGAAACCGGACAGGAAGTCGCAGAGAAGAAAAAAACAACCGGTTTGCCGCAGTTTATCAGGGGAAAATTCAAAAGAAGCGATATTGAACTGATAAGAACACTTTCGGAGGATTTAGAAAAAAATCTGGAAAAGTCAGGTTTCTTCGCCTCGGTTAGTAACTATACTTCAATAAACAAACTCAAAAAAGTGCTTAAAATAGATAATTTTGAGCTTGATAGGGGGAATATTCTCAAACTAAACGAAGAACTTGAACTTGCGGATATTATTTGTAAGGCAAACGATATTGAAGAAGAAATTCAATCTTCGGGCAATATTCATGTTATAACCGAAAAAATACGGACATTGAAGAAAAAGCAGAAAAAACTTGTAACCGACATTCTGATAAACAAACGCAGAGAAGCTTTAAAGGGTTTAATGCGTGATCAGGTAAAGCGTCAGAGGTTATTTGTACATTCAAAATCGCTTGTAGAGCGTAAAAAGAGTCTGCAAAACAGATTATTGGAGGCAGAAGATTTCAAACCGTTATTAGAGGCGTTTCCATGCTGGTGCGTGACAACATACGCTGTTTCCGGGTCTTTGCCGATGAAACCGGGATTGTTTGATGTCGCTATTATTGATGAGGCATCACAATGCGATATTGCAAGTTGTTTCCCGATTTTATACAGAGCGAAAAGAGCGGTTATTGTCGGAGATGATAAGCAGCTGCCACATTTATCGTTCCTTGAGGCGGCGAAAGAACAATCGTTTATGAGCAAATACGAAGTTGCCGACAGATATCAGCTCATGTGGAGATTTCGGACAAACTCTATGTTTGATATTGCTAATTATTATTCAATGCGTCCGGTTCTGCTTGATGAGCATTTTAGGAGTTTACCGCCTATAATCAATTTTTCTAATAAAGAGTTTTATGCAAACAGAATAAGGATTATGCGTCAAAATAACCCGAATGAAAAAGTTCTGGAGATAGTAAATGTTCCTGACGGCAAAGTTGATTTTGATGTCACCCGTAACTTGCCTGAGATTGAAGCACTCGTCAAACGTGTACATGAAATTATTGTTGATAATGAGAAAGATAACCCTGACAATCCGATTACAATCGGTATTATTTCCCCGTTCAGAGCACAGGTAGAACAGCTAAAAATATCTGTGGGCAAAGTTATATCAGACTATATGATGGAAAAACACAAAATTGAGATAGGTACGGCACACACATTTCAGGGTGATGAAAGAGATGTCATACTTATTTCGTGGGCTTATGCAAATAACAGTTTCCCTCAAAGCCTGACATTTTTACAAAAACCAAACCTGTTTAATGTTGCGATTACACGTGCAAAAAACAAACTGATTAACTTTGTATCAAAAGATTTCTACGACCTGCCGGAGGGATTATTCAGAAGTTATTTATCTTATATAAAAGAATATGATGAAAGACATGAAAAGATTGTAAATAATGAGCTTGATGAGAATGTTTACAAGAATTCATTTGAGCGTGAAGTTGCAGAAACTCTGAGAGATATAGGATATGAAGTTCAGGCGGGAGTTGAGCTGGGCGGAGTTAATGCGGATATACTTGTAAACAATAAGTTTGTAATTGAATGCGACGGTTTGAATGACAGCATTAAGTCTAATTTAAAGGATATGAAAAAGCTAGCAATCATTGAACGCTGCGGTTTTAAAGTCTGCCGTTTCTCATACAGAGAGTGGCTGAAATCGTCAGAGGCTTGCATTAACAGGATAACCAATTATTTATAAAAATTATTTTTAAAGATTATGGCGGCAAAACATTCGGAAAAATTTCAGCAGGCATTCACACTTCACAAAGAGAACAAACTTGATGAGGCGGAGTGTTTGTATACTGAAATTCTGGAAGAAGAACCTGAAAACGCGGAAGTCTGGAATTTGCTCGGAATGATTAATCTCCGGAAGTTTAATCTCGGCAAAGCAGAGAAGTTTATAAACAAAGCAATCAGTATTACTCCGTCAGTTTATTTTTATGAAAGCCTTGCAAAAGTGTATCTGGAAATGGAGGATGCTCAAAAGGCAATCGTAATATATAATGAGCTTGTAAAATACAAACCTGATAGCTATGATTATGTTTTTAATCTCGCATCGGCTTATAAAATCTCCGGCGATATGGATAAGTCGATAGAAACATATAAAAGAGCAATAGAGCTTAAGTCTGATGATTATATGCCGTATTTTAATCTCGGGTTAATATATACTAATTTGAGCAATCCTCAGGAAGCTGTAAAGTATTATAAAAAAGCTATAGAGTTAAATCCTGATGATATGGAAACAAGGTATTTTACGGGTCTGGCATATTTCAGAAATCGGGATTACAGGCATGGTCTGCCGTATTTTGAGAGCAGATTATGCAGACAGACGGCTATTGTAACACATTCGGCGACATATCCAAACCTGATGAATACTGCTCCTGTATGGAGCGGTGAAGATATCGTCGATAAAACGGTTTACACCTACTATGAGGCAGGTTTCGGCGATGTTATAATGTTTGTCAGGTATCTTCCGTTATTGAAACAACGCTGTAAACATATCATTTTTAAACCGCAGCTGCCGCTTGCGGAATTATTTGAGGAGAATTTCCCCGATATTGAGGTTATGAAACTGTTTAAGCACGAAACACAGCTGCATTTTGATTATCATATCCCGTTGCTAAGTCTGCCTTATGCTCTCGGGTTGGATGAGAGTAATATGTTTATTTCAAAATCAGGTTATTTAAAAGCTCTTGATGAAAAAATTGAGCGATATAAAAATAAGTATTTTAACAACGATAAGTTCAAGATAGGGATAAAATGGCGCGGCAACACACATTATGAAATGGACAGGGTCATTGATATTAAGTCATTTGTACGATTGTTTGGAATAAAGAACACGAAGTTTTATTCATTTCAGACATTTGAGGGTTCGGAGGATTTAAACGATATAATTAACGACTATGATATCGTTGATATCGGCAGGACTGTTGAAAATTTTTCGGATACGGCAGGAGCGCTTGCCAATCTGGATATGGTTATATGCAACGACACTTCTCTGGCTCATTTAGCAGGTGCAATGGGAAAATCGTGCTGGGTGCTTTTGCCTTATTTGTACAATTGGCGATGGCATTTGGATTTGACAAAATGTGACTGGTACGACACTGTAAAATTATACCGCCAAAAAGAAACCGGGAATTGGGATGAAATTTTTGAGCGGATGTATGTTGATTTGTCAAAAATCGTTAAATAATAATTGAGTTTGTAGAAAAAATAAAAGATTTTGCCGTCTTGAAATTTCTTTACCCATGCCCTCTCCTGACGACAATTTTCTGCCCTCTCCCCAAAAGGAGAGAGGAAAAAATTTTATTGTTTCAATATGTAACAATTTGATTATTTTGTTTGATTTCAAGTAAAAACACATTAAAAAAAATACTTTATAAGCATATATAGGTTAAGTTGTGTATGAATTTTAGTGTGTATAATAATTTACCCGTAAGTACCGTATTTGCAGGATTGAACACCGGCAATAATGTTCGGATGCCTATGCGCAGACAAAGCGACAGTGTTGTCGTTAATCGGGATTTAGACAGGATACTTAACGAAAACACAATAAATGACATGGTTAACTCTAACCCTGTGATTATTAAAATGCTTAGAGATAAGAATATTCAGCCGAAAATTGATGTAGAGAACTTTAGGAAAACAACTTACCAACACTGTATGGACACTCGCAGCAATGCCGCAGGAATATACAATTATCTTCCTGTTGATTTAAAATCAGAAGCAAATCTGAACTATACCAAAAAGGAGCAATGCTCCATGACATAGGCAAGGTTTTAATTCCGTCAAAGATATTAAACAAAAACGGTAAACTCTCAGCAGAGGAAACAGAAATAATGCACATTCACGCTAAATTAAGTGAAGCACTGTTATCAAGTCAAAATATTGAGCCGGAAGTATTAAATATTGTCAGGTATCATCACCAGAACAAAAGAAGAACGGGCTATCCTGAAATAAAAAACACAATTGCGGGTTTTGATATAAATACAGAAGTTGTGGCACTTGCCGACAAATATTCCGCACTAAAAGAAAAACGTGCATATAAGGCTCCTATGTCAGATGAGGCGGCACTGTCAATAATCAAAGAACAGGTAGACAACGGCGAGATTACCCCCGGGGTTTATAATGCACTGGTTGGTTTTGTAAGCAGCAAAACAGCGGCTCTTGATGCAAAACCGCATAATTTTGCCCCTCACAGCAACAAAACAGCGGCTCCGGAGATAACACACAGAACAGCTGAAGTTGCTTAATTTGAGTTAGCAAGAAAAACACCAATTTTCTCGCAAACCCAATTATCTATTTATCTTTAAGAAAAGACTCGTAATTTTTAGCCAGAAGATGCGTTCTTACCTGATTGATTAAATCAAGCGCAACACCAACCATGATGATTAGTGAAGTAGCACCGATACCCTGTACGGTCGTTATTTTAGTTACATAACTTGCAAAAGACGGCACAAGTGCAATTATACCGAGAGCCAGAGCACCGATAAAAGTAACCTTTGACAAAATTTTATCCAGAGCATCAGATGTCGGTTTCCCCGGCTTTATTCCGGGAATAGACGAACCGTATTTTTTAAGATTGTTAGCAATCTCTTTCGGCTGCATATTCGGCATAATTGATGCATAGAAAAATGTCAAAAGTACAATCAATGTGAAATATATAACATAATACCACGCACCCGACGGGCTGAATAGCTTGTTCATATTAAGAACAATTGTCCTTAATATTTCGCTGTGCAAAGGAGCCTGACCCAGAACACTTAAAACGGTGGACGGAAACAGCAAAATCGCAATCGCAAAGATAATAGGCATAACCCCGCCGGGGTTAAGTTTGAACGGAATAAACGTATTCACCCCGCCATAGACTTTGTTTCCTACCTGTCTTTTAGGGTTAACAATTATAACTTTTCTCATAGCCTCCTGCATAATTACTATCAGAACCATTGTTGCAAAGAAAATTGCAAGCAAAGCCACAAGTCCGAATTGCAATGACGGGTCTTGAGTGACAAGCTCTGCTGTTCTCTGTGAATAGAGCGGTATACCTGAGATAATACCGACAAAGATTATCAGGGAACCACCGTTGCCGATACCGTGTTCGGTTATCAACTCTGACAGCCACATGACCAGTACAGACCCAGCCGTAAGAGATGATATCGCACTGATGTAAAACAACGTGTGACTGACGCCCGGAACAATTGCCGCAGGCAAATGCGACATAAATACCATAAATATTATGGATTGGAACATCGCAAGAACAACCGTGAACAATCGTGTATATTGAGCAAGTTTTCTTCTGCCGGCTTCGCCCTCTTCTTTTTGTAATTTTTCCAGAGAAGGGATAACAACAGAAATCAACTGAACAATAATCTGTGCTGTAATGTAAGGTCCGATACCGAGTGCAAATATGGAAACTTTGCCCAGAGCACCGCCGGAGAATAAATCCAGAAAACCTATTATATTATTGCCTGCCGCAATGTTCTGAAATACGGTATTATTGATACCGTAAATCGGTATCTGTGCACCAAACCTGAATGCAATAACCATTAAAAGAGTAAAAATAATCTTATTCTTTAACCCCGAGGCATTCCACATCGCAGCCAAATCAGCATTTGACGGCATTTTTATGTTTTGCATTGACATTATACTAACTCAACCTTTCCGCCGGCAGCTTCTATCTTTGACTTTGCAGACGGAGATACATAAACAGCCTTAACCGTAAATGCTTTTTTAATCTCTCCGTTACCTAAAACCCTTAGACCGTCACTTGATGGATGAACTTTCCCAAGCTCTTTAAGAGTTTCAAGTGAAATCTCTTTCAGCTTCAAATCGTCTAATCTGCCGACATTGATTTCAGCCCAATTACGTTTGTTAATAATTTGAAAACCTTTTAATTTAGGTAATTGTCTGTATCCCGGCATCTGACCGCCCTCAAAACCTCTCTTTGAAGAGCGTCCTGAACGCTGACCTTCACCATTGTTGCCGCGGCATGATGTCTTGCCGTGTCCTGATGCACGTCCGCGTCCTACCCGTTTTGACTTAGAAGTCGAACCGTCTGCAGGTCTTAAATCTTCTAATGTAATTTTATTATTTGACATTATTATATCCTTTCTTTTGCTTTAATTAGTCTACAACCGTTACAAGATGAGAAACTTTGTTCACCATTCCCATGATTGTTGCACTGTCGTTGTGTTCAACAACCTGATCTTTTTTACTCAGCCCTAAAGCCGCAATAACCTTTCTCTGTGCCGGTGATGTACCGATTAAACTCTTTACAAGCTTAACTTTTATTTGTTTTGTTTTAGCCATTTTATTATTTCCTTTATTATTGTATTATTTGTTAACTCAAACAGCCGAAACGGTTTAAATATTCGGCTTTTTTATATTCTGATTATTTCATATTCACAGGATACGATAAATAGCCTGTTAGTTTAATAATTCAGCCATTGTCAATCCGCGTTTTTTAGCAACATCGCCGAATTGTCTTAAAGATTTTAAGGCTTCAAGCGTAGCGTTAGCGGCATTAAGCGGAGAGTTAGAACCTAATGATTTTGACAGGATATTTTCAATACCCGCAAGCTCTAACACGGAACGTACAGAACCGCCTGCAATAATACCCGTACCTTGAGATGCCGGTCTGAGCATAACCGCACCTGCACCCGAGCGTCCGGTAATCGGGTGAGGAATTGTTGTCTTAAAGATTGGAACCGTGATAAGGTTCTTTCTGCCGTCGGTAATAGCTTTTTGGATTGCAATAATAACTTCCGATGCCTTTGCACAACCGACACCAACCTGACCTTTTTTGTTGCCGACAACCACAATTGCACGAAAACTGAGTTTCTTGCCGCCCTTAACAACTTTTGTTACACGGCTGATTTGAACAACCTGTTCCGACCATTCGGAAACCGGTTTTTCTTCTTTTGTTTCAATTTTTTTCTTTCTGCTGCGTGATTTTTTAACAGGTTTGTCTTCTGTTATTTCTACAGTAATATCTTCAACAGTTTCAACCTCCGCTGTTTCTTCTGCTTCAGCCTCAACTTTAACTGTTTCTGTTGTTTCAGCTTCAGTTGTTACATCTGCTGTTTCAACTTCAACAACTTCTTGTTCTTTCTTTTCTTCTTCAGTCATTTTATACCTTTCTGATTTTGTGGGAGTACTACTTATACTTTTAGCCTTTATATTTTTCTAAACACACCGCAACAAGCCGTTTTAAGGCTCCGATAAACTATTTAGATGTTTTACTTTTCTGACAAGCCTTATAATAACTTAAACAAATTTCTTTTTCAAGCAGGTTAAAACAAGTTTATTAAGTTTTGTAATATTTTGAGGAACCTTTCTTTTGGTAAAACTCTTTAAATTTTTATGGAAACTTTTGCTGTATCATTGTATAATCTTGTTGGAAAAAGGGATAAGTGTGTATAAAAAGTGAAAAAGATAATATCATCGTTCGTATTACTATCATTTATATTAACAGGCATGCCTGTATTTTCGGAAGTTTTGCACGGCGGGGTTTATGAAACAATTGAGCGTGAGATACCCTCTGACACTTTTACGGGCGAATATAAGGAGCTGGACACCCGTGAAGATATTGAAATGACTGTTGAACAGGTTATTGACGGAAACATCTCAGTAGAGGGTGACGAGTTTTTTGCTAAAATAACGGGAGATGTCGGCAAAAATGGAATCGTATTGCCAAAAGGCACAGTTGCACACGGGATTGTTGTTCAATCTAAAGATGCAAAACGTCTGGGACGTGACGGATATGTTATGCTAAAATTCGATTATCTTGTCACTCCTGACGGCAGAAACATTCCTATAGAAGGCGGTATTTCCACAAAGATGAATCCCGTTAAAGCATTCGGCAAGATTGTAGCGACTGATGTCGGCTACACTGCCGTCGGTGGTGTTGCAGGCGGTTGGCTTGCTCTGAATACACTCGGACTTGAAGCGGCTATAGCCTCACAAGGTTACACCGTTGCAGGCGGAGCCGCTATCGGAGGAACCGTCGGACTTGCTATGTCACTCTATAGAAAAGGTAAAAATGCACTTATCACCCCCGGTGACAAAATCAGAATTAAACTAAAAAACCCTATAGAACTTCCTGTCTATCGAGATGAGGCACTTAAACAGGAAGAACTTCAATATCCGGGGTTTACGGTCAATATAACAAATCTTGAATACGAAAAAGACCCGTTTGGCGAACCGAACACAATCGCCCTGACCTTAAAAGTTGAAAACCTTTCGGACAAAACATTCTCCTGTATGGACGTTACCCTGACAAATGACTACAAACAAGTTTTTTATCCATCCGTATTCGGGGATACAAGACTTATGTTCCAACAAATTAAACCCGGTGACAGAATAATTGGAAAAATGTGTTTCTCAGTCAACGATGTAAAAGGTGTATACTGGCTTACTTTCTACGACAGAATGACTAAAAAAGAACTTGCACGAATTTCACTTGATAACGCATACAAAGATGTTTCTAGCAGAGTTAAACGTAAGAACGAAAGAATACACAAAAAGAAAGCTAATCCTTACCGAAAACGTGATGACCTTGATTAAATACGATTAACCCGTTTGCACTTTCGGAGTCTTTTTTAGTTTCGTTTATAAGTTTATAGCATATTTTTTCTCATTTTTTCTTTGGCTCTGTCCAGTGATTTGAGTCTTTTTTCAGCAGTATTGAGCTGTTTTTTCAGAGCTTTTCTTTCGGTTTTAGCCGAAACATATTGAGCATCTATATCAGCATACTTTGTTTTTAAATCAAGTAACTGATTTCTGATATCAACTTGAGCATTATCAACCTGCAAGATAGCGTTCTGAATTTTTTCGTTACCCATAGCTTCTTCAGCCGGGGTCGTTGTTGATGATGCTGATGCTGCTGCAGTTGATGACGATGTTGTCGATGTTGATGAAGTGCTGCTTGAACTCAGCGTTATCGGTGTAAATGCACTGCCTGCAAACGCAGCACCCGACACTAACAACACGCTGAAAATTAATAATGTCTTTTTCATATTTTAATCCTCTCTGGTGAGTATAACCCGTAGATATATTCTATAATATTTAATCCATGAAACCAACACCCCGTATCAAAAAATCAATTATACGTATGATGAATTAAATATTTAACTTATATCCTCCGCCGTAAATCGTTTCAATATATTTCTTATCACCCGTAATTTTGTTGATTTTACTCCTCAAATGTCTGATATGTACCCTTATTGTTTCAATATCATCATCCGGTTCGTAACCCCAGATATCTTTGAGAAGTTTTTTAGACGAAACCATATTCCCGTGGTTTTGAAATAATATATAGAAAATTTCAAATTCAATCGGGGTCAGTTTAGCGGTCTGTTCATTGATTTTAACGGAGTAGCTTTCAGGAATAAGTGTTATTTCTTTATAGACCAGAAATTCTTTTGTAGCCATGGTCTCAGGGATTTTTCTTGCACGTTTAAGTAATGCACGGACTCTCACATGCAATTCCTCCATTTCAAAAGGCTTCACAAGATAATCATCAACACCGATATCAAACCCCTTAATTTTATCGTTCAATTGTGAAAGGGCGGTGAGCATCAGTATCGGAGTTTCTTTTGTTGTATCGTTCTGTCTTATTCTTTGTGCGACAGTATATCCGTCGACTTCGGGCATCATCACATCAAGCACAATTAAATCAGGCAGCTCCTGTTTTGCAGATGCAAACCCTCTCGTTCCGTCATAAGCCTGAAATACCGTGTAACCGCTTAATTCAAGGTTCACCTTTATCAGCTCGTTTATTGCTATATCATCATCTATAACAAGTATTTTGTTCATAACCGTATTTTAGTATAAAAAACTTGAGATGTACACAGACAGAGAGTGCGGGAAAATTAAAATTTTCCCGCACTCTCTATTGTACAATCAGAAATATCCCGCCCGGCTGCATAAAAATCAAATTTATTGTAAGATATAATTGTGAATATTTTAGAAATCAAAAATTTAAATTTGTCATTCAGACTTGAAAACGGTTTATATAAAACCCTGTATGATATCAATTTATCCTTAAAAGAGGGTGAGATTCATGCTTTAGTCGGTGAATCGGGCTGCGGAAAGACAATGACCGCAATGAGTATAATAAAACTTTTACCCAAAAATGCAGTTATAACCGACGGTGAAATAATATACAAAGACAAAAATCTTTTAACCCTGAAAGAGAATGAAATGCGAAAACTAAGAGGAAGTGATATCGCCCTGATACCGCAGGACCCTATGACATCTCTAAATCCTTTATATACAATAGGAAACCAGCTGTTAGAGGTTATAAAAAAGAACAAATCATTATCGCCTGATGAAGCGAAAAAAAAAGCCGCAGAAGTGTTATCAATGGTGAAAATCCCGTCGCCTAAAGAGAAATTATCATCATATCCTCATGAACTTTCGGGGGGTATGAAGCAGCGTGTTATTATTGCAATGGCTCTTGCAGCTAATGCGAAAATACTTATAGCCGATGAGCCCACTACCGCTCTTGATGTAACCATTCAGGCTCAAATTATGAAAATACTGTGCGATATCAAAAAAGAATTCGGCACATCAATTATTTTAATATCGCACGATTTAGGGCTTGTAGGGGAATATGCAGATGAAATATCCGTAATGTATTCGGGAAGAATAGTCGAGCAGGCTCCTGTTGAGGAGTTTTTCAGAAACACGCTCCACCCGTACTCAAGAGCTTTATTGTCAGCACTGCCGGCGAACACAAAAGGTGAAGTGCTAAAAACAATAGATGGCCAGCCGCCTGATATTCGAGATTGTATTGCAGGCTGCAGGTTCTCTTTGAGATGTAAAAAATTTGATGAAAATATCTGCGTTATTGTACCGCAATTAAGAGATTTCGGGAATAATCATTATGCAGCATGTCACAATATTTAACGTGAATAAGTCCTTTATATTTTATGGATTTTAGGTTAAAATATGTTATAGAGTTTGCGGAAAATTTTTAATTTTCGCACCCTCTTTATATAAAAAGGATTAAGAGAAAGGAGCATCCAATGGCAAAGGAGTGTAGTTTCGATGTAGTGTCCGAATTTGACAAACAAGAGCTGGTAAATGCGGTTGATCAGGTAAAAAGAGATTTGCTATCAAGATTTGATTTGAAAAATTCCAACTCAAGCATAGAATTGGAGTCAGATAAGTCAATAATATTGACAACCTCGGATGAAATGAAGTTAAGAAATATAGAAGATATACTTCAAACAAAACTTGTAAAGCGGGGTTTAAGTATAAAGATATTGGACGGGCAGCCGATAGAGAATGCCTTGGGCGGAAATGTACGCCGGAGCTATAATCTAAGGAAAGGTTTAACACAGGATTTAGCGAAAAAGCTTGTTGCAGATATAAAAGGAACTAAATTAAAGGTACAGGCATCAATACAGGGTGAGCAGGTCAGAGTAACAGGCAAAAGCAAAGATGATTTGCAGGAAGTAATCAAGTTTTTACGCGGTAATGAAGAGAGCTACGACTATCCTCTCCAGTTCACAAACTACCGTTGATAATGGAGAAAAGTAAATATGGACTGTAAAAGAGATGAAAACAAAATCGGCTGCAGCTGCACATACACATCCTGCGGCAACAGAGGGATATGCTGCGACTGTGTCAGAGAACACCGTGAAAATAACGAAATTCCGGGTTGTTTCTTTACTGCTGCAGGAGAAAGAACCTATGACCGCTCTGTAAGAAACTTCATTCTGACGATGAAAGACAAATATAACCTGTAAGAGTTTGCGGGAAAAGTCTTAATTTTTCCGCATCCACGTAAAGTATAATAAGGTAAAATTATTAATGAGCGAATTTAAACATTTTACGGTTATGAAACAAGAAGCGGTAGATGCACTCAATTGCCGTAACGGTTTAATATACGTTGATTGTACACTGGGCGGCGGCGGGCACAGCGAACTTATACTCCAAAAAATTTCACCAAACGGAAAACTATTCGCTTTTGATATTGATGATGAGGCAGTTGAATATGCTTCAAACAGATTGAAACAGTATGATAATCTCACAATTATTAAAAACTCCTATATAAATATTAAATCGGTTATGAAATCTTACGGCATAGAAAAAATAACCGGCGGTGTAGTGCTTGATTTAGGTGCCTCTTATCATCAACTGACAAAACAAGAACGCGGTTTTTCATTCTCTAAAGAAGCTCCTCTTGATATGAGGTTTGATATGAGCAAAGATTTTTCCGCTTATGATGTAATAAATTCATACAAAGAGGGCGAACTTGTTAAGATATTCAGCGAATATGGCGAAGAACGTTTTTCAAAAAGAATAGCAAAGGCTATTGTAAACAAACGCAATCAATCTCCAATCAGGACAACGACGGAATTGGCAGAGATTATAATAAACTCTGTTCCAAAGATAAAATCGTCCATACACCCTGCGACACGTGTATTTCAAGCCATTAGAATTGAGGTTAATAATGAATTAAAAAATGTAAAAATTGTGTTGAATGATGTATTGGATTTATTAGATGTTGGTGCTATAATATCCGTAATTAGTTTTCATTCTCTTGAAGATAGGATTGTGAAAAGATTATTCAAGTATGAGGCGCAAAAATGCAGGTGTAACGAAATGATATGTAAGTGTCCGCCTCCTCGTATAGAGATTGTTAATAAAAAACCTATCACTGCGGCAGAGGCAGAAATAAAAGAAAACCCACCGTCAAGAAGTGCTAAACTCAGGATTGTTAAATGTATTAGACAAAGTTAATAGCAGGTTAGTAGTTTGAAGAACAGTCGTGTAAAAAACAGAAATATGGTAAGATCAGCTCAGGAATATAATTCGGGTTATATTACTGACAGTTTTCGTCGCCAAACGAATGATCAGGTTATTAGCGGCTATTTCCCTAAGACAGGTTCCGTTAAAGCTATGGCAATAAAAAAAATTAATAACACCTTGTGCGGATTGCTTTTATGTGCGATTTTTGTATCCGCTATAAGTTACTATTTTGTAGTTTCTTGCGAAATTAAACTAAACGAATGCAGCAGAGTTACCACTCTTATCAATGTTGAAAATTCCGAGTTGCAAAACAAGCTGGATAAGCTCAAATCATTCAATAATGTTGATTTGACAATGCAAAAAAACAATTTACTTCACAAACCTGAAAAAGTTATTGAAGCTTTAGAGGTTAACTCAAAAACACCTAAAACAGAAAAATCAACGTCTGTTCCCGGAGCAAAGCCAAAAATATGGTCTATAGGATACTAATCCGGCATACATTGTATATTATCCCAAAACACCGGCAGCGAGCCGGTTTATTGTCATATAATTAAGTTTTGTAAAATAATCGTTTTTTTAGGCTTGTAGAAGTTTAAAACATGCACTAAACTGAAAGTATAGGAATTGGATTATCGCTATACATTTATCCATTGTTGTACGGATATCTATGATGTCTATTCTTATGTATATTGTTAATATATGTAAC
>JAJPXE010000121.1 GCA_021205645.1 Candidatus Gastranaerophilales bacterium
CTGCCGTAACGGTATCGGAGGTTGCGCTCTGCAAGTCCATATCGATTGCGATATCAGATACCGTATCATCATCTATTGATAATTTTGTCAGGGTCAGAGTACCGATTTGTCCGTTTGCAATATCCAGACTTGAGCCGTTGCTGAGGGTTAGAGAAGTTGATACCAGACTGCTTTCCCTTGCAATTTTTGTTGTGCCTGATGTTGTGGTTATTGATGAGCCTGTTATATCGCTTTCATTTGATATATAAACATTGCCAAATGTATAAATATCTCCATCACCCGATATATCATCATTTACATAAATATTGCAACCGCTATAAGCATAAAGATAAAGCGTTGCATTGTTCAGATAGATTGAATTAGAAACACCGCAGGCAGTATTTCCTTCAAGGGTCACATTCATTGCAGATGCAATGATATATACCGTACTTCCCTTATCGGCATAAATCGCACCGCCTTTGTCCGTTGCTGTGTTATTATAGAAACTCGTATCAATAATAGTGATTGTAGTATTTGCGGCTGCATAAATTGCACCGCCGTTTTCGGCAGAGTTGCCGTAGAATTCAGAATATGAGATACTGACGTTGCTTTTTGCACCGGCATAAATTGCACCGCCGCTGCTGCTCGATGAATTTCCGTAAAAATACGAAGTTGTTATTGTATTGCTAAGACTTGAATTATTCGAGCCGATATAAATCGCACCCCCGTCTGAAGTTGAGGTATTATAGCAGAAATTCACCGTATCAAGAGTAAGCAGACTATTTGCCGCCGTATAAATCGCACCGCCGATTGCCGCAGAATTACCGCAAAATACGGAATTTGAAATATCTACACTGCTTTTTGCACCGATATATATTGCGCCGCCGCTGCCTGTTACAGAATTCCCGTTATCGTATGATGTTACTGTTAAATTGTCGTCATCATCAGTACTTGTTTCATATTGACCGAATTCACAATTCATAATTGTTAAGACATATTTTGTATTTTTTGAATCAAGATAAATCGCACCGCCGTTTGCTGCGGTATTATTGATAAAATGAGTGTTGTATATATACGGGGTCGTTGATGCGGAAATATAGACAGCGCCTCCATTTGAGGTAGCACTGTTAGCATCAAAAAGTACATTGTTAACTATTAAAGAACCGGTATCATATATCGCACCGCCGTTTGTGCTTGCCGAGTTCTCCGTAAATGATACACCGTCAATCCACGAATAAGTGGTTGTATATATTGCACCACCGTTTTTAGATGTGTTGTTATTAAATACGCAAAGCTGTGTAGTTTCGTCATAGAGGTTAAAAGTACCTGAAGACAGTTCTCCGAGATATAGATAATAGCTGTTATAAATCGCACCTCCTGATGTACCTGCCGTGTTGTTATGAAACTCCGTTTCTGTTATTGTTGCTACTCCTTTATTGTAAATCGCACCTCCCGATGTATTTGCTGTATTTCCGTCATAGGTAACTTCCTGTTCCGTTTGTTGAGTTTCATAAATCGCATTTCCGTCCTCATCAGTTTCACCCGTTTCAATCTCTGTTTCGACAGTTTCAGTATGTGTTCCGCCGAATATGGACGATGTTATGATAAGGCAGTTTACACTGTATATTGCGCCGCCTAAATCCGCCTCATTACCGCCAAATGCACAGGTTGTCAGGTTTAGTCCCTGAGGACTTTCTTCCGTTGATTCCGTAACGGTCGGATTGTTATATATTGCACCGCCTTTGTTCTCTTTCTTGCTTGATACAGCACTGTTTGATGTGAATGTTGAATTTGATAGGTTCACATAACCGGTATTATTAATTGCTCCGCCGTTACAGGTTACCGTATTGTTTGTGAATTTAAGATTATCGCCGTTTATAACTCCCTCATTATATATAGCCCCGCCGTTATCCGCCGAGTTGGAGTCAAATAATATTGCAGTGTAACCTGTTTCATCCGAAGTTTCCTCTGCGGCATCGTCCGTTGTTGTATCGTCGGTTGAAGAATCATCAGATGTAGTATCGTCTGTTGTTGTATCGTCGGTTGAAGAATCATCAGATGCAGTATCGTCCGTTGTTGTATCGTCACTATCCCCGTCACTTTCGGTGTCGTCAGAGTCCTCAACAATATTAAAACTCATTGTGCCGTAATTATAAATCGCTCCGCCGTCTGCATTTGCATAATTACCCGTAAAAGTTGTACTGTTTATATATACAATATCGTCTTCCGTACCGATTATAATTGCTCCGCCGTAGTTTGTTGCATAGTTACCATCGAAAACTGCGTTATTAATAGTCGTTTCACACCCTGCAATATACATTGCTCCGGCGCTTAAACGTCCGTAATTCCCGCTGAATGTCGTGCCGTCAATATTTACGACACCGCTTAAAGTTACATTACCGTCATCGTCCGTAGAGGTTGATGTAATTGCATAGATACCGCCGCCGTAGTAACCGTCACTGTTTATAATCTCTCCGCCCGTAATCGTAAGCTCGGATGTCGAGAGAATTGCACCCCCGTAAAATGCCTCATTAGCATCAAATATAGTATCTTCAAATGTTGCAACAGCAGCATTATAAACGGCTCCGCCGAAATTGGCGATATTTTTGCTGAAAGTATCACCTGTCGAAGCAAAAGTATCACCGTTATTGAACACCGCCCCGCCATAATATGACTGATTATCAGCATAAGTATTGTTTAAAGAAGTTGTTGTTCCCGACCGTAATACCCAGTAATAATAGTAATAACTTGTGTTACATATAGCTCCGCCGTAATAACTTGCAAGGTTCCCGCTGAAAGTGGAGCCTGAAACAGTGAGTTCATTATCGTTATAAATCGCTCCGCCGATTGTGGTTATCTTACTTTTTGTATTATCAAACGTGACACCGGTAAGTTCTGCCGTTCCTGAATTATACAAACTGCCGCCTGCGTATGCAATATTACTGTTAAAATAAGTACCTGTTAAAGTAATTGTTCCGCTGTTATATATCGCACCGCCGTATGCCGTTGCGGTATTGGTTATAAATGATGAAGCACTAATCGTTTCATCATCATTGGTCACTCCCTCATCTGTTAGAGTGCCGGAATTGTAAACCGCTCCGCCGACTTCGGCTTTATTGCTTGTAAAAGATATCCCCTGCAAAACAGCAGTGTCAGTATTGTACAAACCGCCGCCGCTTGATGATGCGGTATTGCTCGTAAAATCACTATCTTTTAATGTCACAGAACCTGTATTATATATCGCCGCACCGTTGGTTGCTTTGTTTTTATTAAAAGTTGAGTTTGAAATTATTGAAACCGTTTCATCATCTTCATTACTGTCATCATCATCTCCTGCGGCAATATACATCGCTCCGCCCGATGTTGCACTGTTTGAGGTGAATGTTGTGTTATATATACCGACAATACCGGCAGCGTATATTGCACCGCCGTTTACCGCACTGTTCGACTTAAACAGGGTCGAAAGAGTATCATCATCAGCATTGTTTATATACAAATTTCCGAGTGTGTATATCGCTCCGCCGTCACCGACTGTTGTTTTTGTCGTTGTTTTTTTACCGCTTGAGGTCGTTACGGTTGTTACGGTTGATTTTGAACTGTTGGACGTAAATGTCGAATTAGTTATATACATATTGTTTTCTGTGTTTTCATTACTTATTGCCCCGCCATTTTGAGAGGCAGTGTTCTTTGAAAAAGTGCTGTCAGATATATTCAAATCAGCACTTGATGAATTATAGATTGCACCGCCTTTGCCTGCATACAACGTTATTTTTGTACCGGTATCCGATACATTGAGTGTGACCTTGTTTTTGGCACTGTTGCTTGTAAAACTTGCCTTGTTAATACTCAATTGTCCTGCAATATAATCACCAGCTTCTTCGAAATCAGAAATATTATAAACATAGCCCTTATATATTATCTGATCTTCTCCCGGTGAACTGAGATAGACAAGATAATTATCGTTGTCTGCAAGTATCAATGTTTCATCAAGAGTGTAAACAACACCGGACAGAACAAATTGACCGCTCACAAGCAGTGTGGGCGCTGTATAATCTTCTACCGATGTAAGCGTGTAAACATATCCGTTGATGAGAATTTCACCACTTTCAATCGTTGTTTCAGAAGTGTATTCCACACCTTCTCCAAGTTCATAGATAACCTCATCAATAACTATTTGATTATCATCAAGAATAGTCGTGCTATCCGTTATGTAAGCAGTGGTTTCAACATCAGTTAAATCATATATTACACCGTTATAAACAATTTGATTACCATCCAGCACACTGTCTTCTGTATATCCTCCGATTTCTTCACAATCTGACAATGTATATATCTTATTATCATAAACAAACTGACCGGAAGTAAGAGTTGAACACTCAACATATTCTTCAGCACTGTCTAAAACTGCACTGATATCATAAACAACATCATTGTATAGAATTTGGGTGTCAGTTAAAACAGTAGTAGAAGTATATTCTGATGTTGTAATGTTTTCATCGTCCAAATCATAGATATATCCGTTGTAAACAATTAACCCGTCCATGCCGGTGCCGCTCTCGTAATTATCACCTCCGGCAGAGCTGTAATCATATACATAATCAAATCCGTCGCTGTTATATATAATCTGATAATCGTCAATTGTAGTAACTGCAACAGCATTGCCTAAATTGCAGATTAAATTATTATATTTAACCTGTTTATCTTCAAGTATTGTACCGTAATTATAAATCGCACCGCCTTTTGCACAAAGGTAGACAGACTCATCATCTGTTTCATCATCCGTGATTGTATACGATGCGGAACTCATCGTCGCCTTGTTTGAGGTAAATTTGCCCGATACATAACTGTTTGCATCATCCGATGAATATGTAATCACACCGGAATTATAAATAGCTCCGCCATAAAGAGCAGTATTTTTGCTGAATGTCAAATATTGAATTTTTTCAACTTCTTTTTTCTTAACAGTTGTTGTATAAGTATAAGAACTTAGAGTAATTTTGCCGTCAATATCGTTATAGATTGCTCCGCCGTATACGGCTGAATTTTTTGAGAATGTAGAGCCACTGATTACTGAATCGGCACTGCCTGCGTTATAAATTGCTCCTCCTGCATCGGAAGAATTTGACGTAAAACTTGTGCCGTCAATAGTCAAACTTCCGCCGCTCGCATTGAATATTGCCCCGCCCGCCGTTGTTTCGCTGTCATTAGATGAACTTGCGACAGCTTTATTTGATTTGAACGAGGTTGTACGGTCTGTTGTGAGCGTACCTGCGTTGTAGATTGCTCCGCCCGCACCTGACACCTTATTAGAAGTAAATGTTGAATTTGTTATAACCGTACTTGAGCCGGTCGAAGTATAAACAGCACCGTACGTTCCGGTGTTGTAATATACGGTTGAATTGTCGAGGGTTAGCATCCCTAAATTATATATTCCCGAACCGTATTCGGCATCATTTGCATATTTGTATTTAGAGCTTGTTTTGCCGATTGCAGCTTTTGTCAAAGTCAGCTCGCCGTCCGTATCGTTATAAATCGCTCCGCCGGCATCTGCCGTATTCAAAATGAACGATGTTGAAGTTATTGTCATATTTGAATTGTTGTAAACCGCACCGCCATAATCGGCATAATTATTCTTAAAAATTGAACCGGTAACACTCACGGTTCCGGAATTATATATTGCACCGCCTATACCGGATAAACCCTCCGTATCACTTACTGCATAATTCCCGTTAAAAGTGGATTTGATTATTGTTGCGATACCGCTCGCATTATATATCGCCCCGCCGTTAACGGCACTGTTTGTCGTAAACACTGATTTGGAAAATCCGGCACTATTTGTATTGTACACAGCACCGCCGAGTGATGCCGAATTTGAAGTAAACTTTGTGGAGTTAAATCCACCTGTAATATTTCCTTTTTTATCATAGGTTAAAATAGAACCCGAATTGTATACTGCGCCGCCATACTGCTCCGCCGTATTATACATAAATGTTGAGGATTTATCCGTTAACGTACCTGTATTATAGATAGCACCGCCGTAATCAGCGGTGTTAAAATATGTGTTTTTCAGCTTATCCGTCAGCCCGAAACTGTTCTTGCTTAATGTCATTGTTCCCGCATTATAGATTGCACCGCCCTGTTCTGCACTGTTTTGGGCAAATTTTGAGCTTGATACGGTTGTAGTATTATTTGCCTGATAGTCGTCATCGACTTCTGTTTTTGCGTTATATATTGCTCCGCCTGATGTTGCGGTGTTGCCTGATGTTGTTGTGCTGCCGAAGTTAGACGATGTGACAGACACTTTGCCTTTTTCGATATACACGGCACCGCCCTGTTCTGCGCCATTTGAGTAGAAGTTATTTTTAGATAATGTTACGGCGTTTGTTTTTTCAGGTGTTGCGCTGATATAGACTGCTCCGCCGTTTGTCGCTGATGAATTTTCATTGAAATTCACATTTGACAGACTAACTGAACCGCCGTAATTATATAATGCTGTATTAAATTTTTCTAATGTAATATTTTTTACACTTAAACTCTGATAATCCTTTACAGTCAACCCGCTGCAAGTACACCCGTCAGCAATTCTTATTGTTGATTTTTTCCCGTTTATAGTTAATTTTTGCCAATCGCCAAGACCTGTAACCCAGTTATTAAAATAGTCAGTATCAATTATATACGTTTCTGCCGGCAAAACCGGTGTTAATGCACCAATTAACATAACCGCCAGCAATATTATATACTTTTTCATTCTATCCTCAAGTTAAATCATGCAAGACTTTATAATACTACAGTATAACCTATTTTTTATAAATTTTAAACTGTTTTTTAGAATAATCTATCTTACATATATTCTCGGGAGTCTGACCTTAAGCCGGCATGTCAGTTCGTAATTAATTGTATTGAGAATTTTAGCCCAATTGTCAACCGAAAGTTCATTATCATCCAATAAAGTAATTATATCTCCCTCAACGGCATCAATTCCTGTAATATCAAACATCATTTGATCCATAGTAATATTTCCGATTTGTTTAATTTTTACTCCGTTAATCTCACCGCAGATTTTGTTAGATAAAGCTCTTGGAACACCGTCTGCGTACCCTATAGGGATAGTTGCAACTTTAACTTCTTTATCGGCGATATAGGTATAGCCATAACTGATCCCGCTGCCCTCCGGCATGTTGTGGATATTTGTAATTCGGCCTTTTAGACCCATAACCTGTTTGAGCTCCGGCATAAACAGCAATTTATTATCTAAATCGGGGCATAGACCGTAAAGGGCAATTCCCATACGAACCATGTTATGTGTGACATTCTTATAAGTCATAGAACCTGCAGTGTTCAGGATGTGCAGCAGTAATCCGTCTGTATTTATTTGAGAGATGATATTATTCCAGCACTCAAGTTGTTTTTGTGTTCTTTTAGCCGATTCAGCATTTGCCAGATGTGAAAAAATACCCTTTAGGTTTATAAAATCGCACATTTGGACTTTTTTAATAAAATCAACTGCTTTATCCGGTTCCAATCCTATCCTGTTCATGCCGGTATCAAGTTTGATATGCACTTCAGGTTTTATTCCTGTTCTTTCGTATGCTTGTTTGCAGGCGTTTATGTGTGTTTCGGAAAAGATAGATATTTCTATATTATTTTCTGCTGCGATTTCGAAAGACCAGACCGGAACGGCTCCGACCACGAGGATATCGCAATCGATTTTTTCCCGCCTGAGGTCGAGTCCTTCGTCGATAGAGGCGACACCGAGCATATCTATGCCGGAGGCAAGCATTATCGGTGCAAGCATTGCGGCACCGTGACCGTAGGCATCAGCTTTCACCACGCCGAGTATTTTTATATTATCCGGTATGTTTTGCCGGAACTCTTTAACGTTATGCGCTGCGGATTCCAAATTTATTTCAATCCAGGCATCTCTGTGGGTGTTTATTTGTGTTTGACGTGTGTTTTTCATACTTTATCAATTATATAACAAAATCAGGATTAATATAAATCACCTCCTCAAATTCACATGCTGCGTGCCATCTCCGGACGGAGAGGGCTTTAATTTTTTCCCATCCCCAAACTGAGAGAAGGGCAGGGGTCGGGCGGATTTTTAGCAGAATGAGATTATGCAGACCGTATAAATTGTTATACAATTATACGGTCCGCATAATATAATGACAAAAAATTATTTTGTGTTAAAATATATCTGTTAGGGGGAAGTATGGCACTGGAGTTAGAAAAGAAACAGGGTTTGATAGCGGGAGATGGTCTTTTACCTGTAAAAATGGCACAGTTTGCAGGCGAGAACGGATTTGATGTCGTCGGAATATCTCTGTCACCCGATAATTATAAAGAACTTAAAAAGTATTGTACAAAGGTATATTCCTGCTGTCCGGGCGAGGCAAAGAAGATTGAAAAGATTTTGAAAGATGAGGACATAAAACAACTGACCTTTCTGGGCAAAGTCAGTAAAAGTATTCTGTTAAAGCGTCCTAAATTCGATGGCAAGGCGGTTGATTTTATCAGAAAAGCAGTCAGACTCAATGATGATAAGGTTATGTTAATGATTATTGAAGAATTAGAAAATATCGGCATAACTGTGCTTGACCAGACTATTTTTATTAAAAGCCTGATGATACCGTCCGGTGTACTTGGTAAAACTCAACCTACCAAAGAACAGGCTGAAGATGTTAATTACGGTTATTGGCTTGCAAAAGAAACAGGCAAGCTGGATATCGGGCAATCTGTTGTTATCAAGGACAAAATGATTATGGCTGTTGAAGCTATTGAAGGTACTGACAAATGTATTAAACGCGGCTGCAAACTTTCTAAGAAAGATGCCTGCATTATCAAGGTGTCGAAACCTAAACAGGATAAAAGATTTGACATGCCTGCTATCGGGTTAAAAACGCTAAAGACAATGAAACGTTATAAAGCAAAACTTATTGCAGTAGAGGCGAATGAAACAATAATTGTTGATCAGGAAAAAACAATCCGTTATGCGGATAAGCATGGTCTTGTGATAATGGCGGTATAATGAAGAAACTGTTTATAGTAACCGGTGAATATTCGGGCAGTATGCACGCCGCAAAAGTTGTCGAATGTTTAAAAGAGAGATATCCCGATATAGAAATAGAGGGCATTGGCGATGCCAATTTAGAAAAGGCAGGTGTCAAGCTGTTTGCGAACCATTCCAAAATGTCGGCAATGGGGTTTAGCACAAAGATTTTGTTTGACCATTTTACACTCGGCAAACGTCTGGTTGAATATCTGACAAAAAAATACAAACCTGATCTGGTATTAATGATTGATTATGGTGCGTTTAATCTCAATGTATCAAAGTTTTTAAAACGCAGCGGAATAAAGATATTTTATTATATTCCGCCTCAGGTCTGGGCAAGCAGGAAATGGAGAATAAATGTTATCAAAAAAAATATAGACAAGGTGCTTTGTATATTCCCGTTTGAAGAAAAAATGTATAAGGATATGGGGATTGACACTTATTATTGCGGTCATCCTCTAGTAAAACAGCTTCCGCCAAAGGCTGACAGGAATGAGTTTTTCGAGAAACATAATCTTGATAAGACAAAGAAACTTGTTTCTATTTTCCCGGGTTCAAGGGCATTTGAGTTAAAATTTCTGATGAAATTGTTCTTAAAATCCGCAAAGCTGCTCCAAAAGCGCCATCCGGAGCTGCAATTTGTGATTTCTCAGGCTCCGAACCTTAGCGATGAAGTTTACAACAAGTATTTAAGAGATGACAATTCTTTTAAGATAATCAAGGGTGAAAATCAGGCACTGTTAAGTGTTTCGGATGCTTTGATATTAGCATCCGGCACGGTTGCACTTGAAGCGGCATTGTATCAGGTTCCGATGATTATTTCTTATAAAGGACCGTTTTTGTTCTTTTTAATTTTTTTACTTGTAAAATGTACCAAAATGGTATCTTTACCGAATGTTATTATGAACAAGTATGTAATACCTGAGATTTTGCAATACAAAGCAACTCCGAAGAATATATCTTCAAAAATAGAAGAACTGTTGTATGATAAAGATTATCGGGAACAAAATATTAAAGAACTAGGTGAAGTTAAAGCCTTATTATCCGATAAATATTCCGCACTCGAAGCTGCAAATATCATCGGCGGGAATATTTAGTTTTTTTGCATTAACGTGAGCGAAAAGAGATGGAAGCCCTCTCCTGACAGAGCGGGGAAAAATCTAAGTCCTCTCCTAACGGAGAGTTTCCTCTGCCCTCTCCGTCCGGAGAGGGGAATTTTTTTTGTGAGGTGACCCATCCCACCTGCTGCCCTTTTACTTCGCTCGCGATAAACGTGCCTACAGGTCTTTGCCTGTGCAAAGCCCCTCTCATAAAACAATTCACCGGATTTTTTTGTTAGAAAGAGTGTACTCCGCTCGCTCGTTCCTCTCCCCGCTGAGAAAGAGGAAAGTATTCAAGCACGGTTCGTTTTGAAATCCGTTCTCCTTGATTATTCAGGCAGTGACAAGATATCCGACCCAGTTATCTTGATATAATTCCTTGATTATACTTAAACCGGCATCCTCAACAGCCTCAAGCACAACTTGTTTCTTGCTGTCCATTATCCCGCTTAAAACCAGCCTGCCACTATCTGATAAAATTGATTTTAAATCCGGCATGATATCAGCTAACACATTATGCAATATGTTTGCGCATACAAAATCAAACTTTTCTTCTATTTTATCTGCCGTATTAAGCTCAAATATACAATCAACAGCATTTTTAACAGCATTTTCTTTCGCTGTTGATATTACGGTTTCATCAATATCACAACCGTAAACATAACCTGCACCGAGTTTCTTTGCTATAATTCCCAAAATCCCCGAGCCCATTCCTATATCTGCCATTTTATCACCTGATTTTAAATATTTTTCCATAAATCTTACGGGGATTTGTGTCGTCTGATGTGTGCCGGTTCCAAACGCACAACCCGGGTCTAACGATATAATTATCTCATCCCTGCACGGCTTATATTCAATCCAGGACGGCACGATAACAATTCTGTCGGTTATCTTTGTTACATCCCATTTTTCTTTCCATTTTTTTGACCAATCTTCAGCTTCTTTCTCGACCAGAGTACAATCCCAACTGCCCAATTCATCATCTGTAAAACCGCTTTCGATTAATTCTTTGCGTTTGGATTTTATAAACTCGCAAACTCCATTATTATCAGGAGTTTCTAAACCACGTAAAAACACTTTCAAAGTTCCTCTGGTTGTTTCTGTCATCTCTAAGTCTTTGTATTTTTGTTCTTCTAAAACCACACCCTCACAATTCAAATTTTCAAAACAAATATTTGCTATGTCATCTTCCATTTGAGGGCTTATTTTTATATGCAGTTCATAATATTTTTCTTCTGCCGGCATTTCTCTCTTCCGCTCTTTTTTTGTATTTTATTTTACACCTTTGCGTATCAGTTTTGCAGTATCCTGTACACATTCTGTAAATGAAATTGTGTCTGCCGCTAATTCAGGTTTTATTTTTGGAGCTGTTTCAAACACATGTCTATTAACATTGCTTTCACCAATTTTATCATTAATCTTTACCGTAGTATGCACTAAACATCCCATTGCCAGACACGCAGCACCAAAAAGTAGTTTATCTGTTTTCATAATATCTGCTCCTTTTTTATTTTATACAAAACACAAAAAAATATTTTTTGCTATTGTGGGTACAAAAAAACCAAATTAACATGCGGCAGCGGGTGTGCAGAGTGGGTGTTTGCATGAGCTGTGCACCGTGTATAACGCTGTGCGTTTTACACGGTGCACCGAGTTAAAACGAAAGTTGCGATAACAACTCATACCCGCAATTTTTTGGATTTTTCGAACCCTTTTTAGAAGAATTTACTACTCAAGAAATTTGCCCATAACTCTAAATTTATCATAACGCTGGTTTTGCAGTTCACAGGAAGAAAGCCCTTCCAACTCCGAAACGGCACTGAGTATGGCTTCTTTCATATTATCGCTCATTTCACTGTAACATGTATGAGCACCACCGACGGGTTCAGGAATTAAACCGTCTGCAATACCGAGTTCTATTAAATCATCGGCGGTTATTTTTAGTGCTTCGGCAGCATCGGGATATTTTGCGGCATCACGCCAGAGAATTGATGCACAACCCTCAGGTGAAATAACCGTATAATAAGCATGCTCAAGCATAAGAACTTTATTGGCAACAGCAAGCCCGAGAGCGCCGCCGCTGCAACCCTCACCCGTAATTATTGCTACAACAGGAACTTCCAGCTTTGCCATCTCTCTTAAATTAACCGCAATTGCCACACCTTGTCCCGTTTCTTCCGCACTTATTCCCGGATATGCACCCGGAGTATCAATAAGGGTTACTATCGGTAATTTGAACTTGTTCGCATACCTGAACAATCTCAAGGCCTTTCTGTATCCCTGCGGCTGAGGCATTCCAAAATTGTATTCAAGGTTTTCTTTTGTCGTTTTTCCTTTTTGAGTGCCTATAAGCATTAACCTTTTATCGCCGATTTTTGCAAGTCCGCCGATTATTGCCCTGTCATCGGTTCCCTCTCTGTCGCCGTGAAGCTCTATAAATTCATCACATATTAACTTTGTATAATTCAAAAAGTTAGGACGTTCCTGATGCCTTGCAATCTGTAACTTCTGAAACGGTTTTAGATTAGAATAAAGTTCTTTTTTATAATCATTAGCCTGCTGTTCAAAAGTTTCTATTTCTTTATTTAAGTCCATGCCCGACTCCATGCTTATTTTTTTTAATTCTTTAATTTTTTCCTGTATTTCGATTAAAGGTTTTTCAAATTCCAGTACTACCATTTGTTATACCTCATGCATAGCTAAAATAGACGATAGTTTCTTTCTCAATTCGGAGCGTTTTGAAACTATATCGACCTGACCGTATTTAAGCAAGTATTCAGCAGTTTGGAAATCGGCAGGTAGTTTTTGTCTGATGGTTTGCTCAATAACCCTTCTACCCGCAAAACCTATTCTTGCTCCTTGTTCTGCAATGATAATATCCCCGAGAGTTCCAAAACTTGCGGTTATACCACCGAATGTCGGTTCTGTTAAGAGGTTTATATATAATAACCCTGCCTCATCAAGTCTTGCAACTGCACAGGAAGTCTTAGCCATCTGCATAAGACTGAGTGCACTTTCCTGCATTCTGGCTCCGCCTGATGAAGTCACTGCAAGAACCGGCAGTCTGCGTTTAATAGCTTCTTCTATTATTCTTGTAACTTTCTCGCCGACAACGCTGCCCATTGAACCGCCCATAAAATCAAAATCCATAACAGCTGCCGCAACTTTATGACCTTCGATCTCCGCAATTCCTGTTATAACAGCCTCATCAAGGCCAGTTTTTGCATGCGCCTGCTCTAATCGTTCCGTATAAGACACCGTGTCCGCAAAATCAAGCGGATCTGTCGGTCTGATGTTAGAAAACAGTTCCTCAAAGCTGTCTTTATCAAATAATTGATTAATTCGCGTTCTTGCATTTATCCTGAAATGGTAGTCGCATATCGGACAGACCATCATATTTTCTTCCAACTCTTTTTTAGTTATCTGCGCCTCACAATGAACGCATTTTGTCCACAGACCGGTTGCAATTTCTTCAGTTCTGGTTTCCATTTGACGACGCTGAATTTGCGCTTCTTTTCGTTTATCAAACCATTCTTGTATAGTCATATTTTATATAATACAGTTTTAAAACTGTCCTCCAATTCCCTAATACGATTAGTTTTACAC
>JAJPXE010000122.1 GCA_021205645.1 Candidatus Gastranaerophilales bacterium
ATATTATGAATATTCTAAAGTTTTGGAAAAATATACCGTTACAGATAATACGATGAAGTGTTATTAAGGAGTTTAAAATGTTCAGCGAATTATTATTACCGGGAACTGTTAGTTTTAAAGAAACATTAGCAATGTATCTCGAAGGACTTAAAGATTTCTTTGAGGAAATTTGCTATTACATAGCAAAATTTGAGCTGAGAATGTAGTTTTTTTATTCAAGGCTTAAAAACTTTTTTATCCCTGTAAATTAAAAAACTTAACAGGGATTTTTTGGGGATTTTGCAGGGATACTTTAATGCCAGTATCCCATATAATCAGGTTTCGCAGATTTAATATTAATAAATGTAACAAAATATCAACGTTGTGAAATTGAGGAAAGTATATATTCTTTATATACATGTAAGATGTAAAATTAAACAGTAACGTTAAGTAAAACAAAGTTTACCGTTTAAATCAAAGAGAGATAACCCTTCCTAAATGAAAATTTTACTCCTCGTCAAAGCGGGGAGTTTTTTTTATGGACGCCTGTGTCCGAATGGTGATGAGAATAGTCCTGTGTGTTAAATTGACTTCATTGCCGATTTGCAGTATATTTTGAAGAATGAATATGATTATTTTTGGTGCAACGGAACTCGGGTGTTTGATTGCAACAGAGTTTTTTGAAGACCACGATATCACAATAATAGATAAAGAAGAGAATTTTACTAACAATTTTAGTAAACTTGATATCGGTTTTGTGACAGGTAATGCTTCTAATATTGATGTGCTTAAACGGGCTGATATCAAGGAAGCAGATCTATTTCTGGCATGTTCAGAATTAGATGAGGTTAATATTGTCGCTTGTCTGACAGCAAAACGCATATCCGGAGTAAGAACAGTATGTTTTGTGAGCAAGGAAGAATACAAATCATCGCTGGGATTAACAAAAGATACCGATTATCCGTGCGATTTGTATATTGATGAAGTTATATGGCCGGAAGAATTGTTAACACAGGACATATTTAGAATTATTACGGTATCGGAAGCGTTAGATGTCGAAAATTTTGCAAACGGTAAGGCAAGAATGCTTGAATACAGGATAAAAGACAATTCTGTTCTTGTTGATAAAAAAATAAAAGATTGTGATTTCCCCGAAGAAACATTGATTGCAGGAATAACTCGCAATGCAGAATTATCGGTTCCGACCGGTGACACGGTTCTGGAAAAGGACGACAAAGTCATATTTATGGGTTCGTCATATTCGCTGGATAAGCTTGCGGGCAGGTTTTTCCATGAAAAAGGACTCACAAAAACCGTCACCATAATAGGCGGCGGAAATGTCGGAAAAATGCTTGCAGAAAGTCTTGAAGATGTTAAGTTAAAAGTAAAAGTAATTGAGCGTGACAGTGAACGTTGCGAAAAAATCGCTCAGGATTTATCTGATACGCTGATAATTAACGGTGACGGAACTGATTTATCACTGCTTAATGAGGAGGAAATTTCCGATAGTGATGTTGTTGTAAGTGTCACAAACAATGATGAAAAAAACCTGTTATGTTCGCTTCTTGCAAAACAACTCGGGGTAAAACGTGTTATATCAAGAGTGACAAAAAATGTAAATGTGCCATTATTTGAAAAAGTCGGAATAGACATTGCCGTTTCAACAAAGAATGCTGCATTAAACGAGGTTAAAAATAGTATTTCGGGTGGAAATGTCGACATTCTTGCAACCGTTGAACAGGGCAAGGGTGAAATTCTTGAGATTATCGTTCCCGAAAATTATGCGGATACTATGATTAAGAATTTAAAAATGCCGGTCAAAGCCATTGTCAGTATTATTCAAAGGAAGAATAAAATTATAATTCCAAATGCCTATAAATTGGTAAGGCTTTGCTATAACTTTATAATTTTTATTACTTAAAAAATGCACCTGTTATAAAAAATTATTTTAAGGTGAAATAATGAGAATAAATTATTTAGCGTTTGCTTTTCAGATAATACTTCGTAACTTTGGGTTTATGGCGCTTACACCGGTATTTTTTGCTGTTTTTTATAAAGAGTATTCCTCAATTTTGCCGTTTGTTGTTACATTCGCAATAACAATTCTGATAAGTTTTACATTAAAGATATTATTTTCAAAATCGACTCCGGAGAATTTAAATGATATAAAAAAAAGTGAGGGGTTGTTTATTGTTTCTGCCTCGTGGATACTGGGCGGGATTATAGCTTCGTTACCGTATTTGTTTTACGGAATGGGTCTAATTGATGCGTTTTTTGAAGCTTCGTCGGGTATAACGACAACCGGTGCGAGTATATGCAGCGGAATAGATTATCCGAAATCGATATATTTCTGGCGTGCTTTAACTCAGTGGTTGGGCGGAATGGGGATTATCGTGCTATTTATAGCCATACTGCCGCAGTTTGCTGTGGCCGGACGCCAGATGTTTTTTGCCGAATCTCCCGGACCTACGGAGGAGAAATTTACTCCGAGAATAAGAAGCACCGCAACGGCACTGTGGAAAATTTATACCGGATTAACTCTTTTAGAAACGATTTTGTTAAAACTCGCAGGCATGCCGTTATTTGATGCGTTTTGCAACAGTTTATCAACGCTTTCGGCGGGCGGATTTTCTACCAATGCTCACAGTACATTCGGATATCATTCTTATCCTATCACATGGATAATTCTAATTTTTATGGTTATTGCGGGAATAAATTTCAATCTGCAATACAAAGCAATTACCAGATTTGAGATTTCCGCATTGTTCAAAAATGAGGAATTTCGGGCATATATATCAATTTTTCTGGGCATTTCCGCACTTGTTGCAATATCATTATTTTTGAACGACAAACAGGATATTTTTTATTCAATAACTCACAGTCTATACCAGACAATCTCAATAATGACATCAACGGGCAGTGCAAGCGTTGATTATACGGAGTGGAATTTCACAACGAAAGTATTATTGTTCATCGCGGCATTTACGGGGGGCTGCGCAAGTTCTGCAAGCGGCGGTATAAAAATTGCGAGATGGGTGCTTATAGGCAAGATAATGAGTACGGAGGTTAAAAAAATTCTTCACCCTAATGCGGTAATAAACGTTAAAATGGATAATAATATTATCAGCAGGGAGATATTATCACAGACGGTAATGTTTATATCTTTTTATATAGCATTAATAGCGGTGTCGGTTGTTATAGTAGCGATATTGGAACAAAGTATTGTAGTCGGTATATCGGGAAGTGTTTCGGCGATAGGCAATATCGGTCCCGGTTTCGGACAGACAATCGGGCCGATGAGCAGTTATGAAACATTACATCCGCTATCCAAGCTGGTATTGATTTTTGACATGTATGTAGGAAGATTGGAATTGATACCGTTTCTGGTAATGTTTGAAAAGGATTTTTGGACATTTAAATAATAAAAGGAGTATTTTTATGGAACCAAAAGCATTAAAAATAGATAAGGAAAAATGTGTACATTGCGGCAAATGTATAGGTGATTGTGTATCAAAATCTCTGGAATTTAACGCTGATAAAATCCCTGTATGGTCGGATGGCGGTGAGAGAAGGTGTATAAAATGCGGGCATTGTTTTGCGATATGTCCTACAGGAGCGCTTTCAATACTGCACAGAAATCCGGAAGATGCAGATGTTATCCGTGAATTTAATGATGAGGATATTTTAAATCTTATCAAATCAAGAAAGAGCATAAGGGCTTATAAAAAACAAAATCTTGATGATGTAAGGATGAATAAACTCAAAGAGATGTTAAAATGGACTCCGACGGGTTGTAATTTTCATCAGCTTCATTTTGCAATTGTAGATGATATATCGGTTATGGATGATTTAAGGAACAGGGTTAACAAAAAAATAATCAAGGCATTAAAATCTAAGCCTATAAGTGCTGTGACTCAAAAGTTTTCGAGATACAGGGATGCGTTTTTTGCAGGCGAAGACGTAATTTTTAGAGGTGCACCGCATATGGTGGTTGTATCTGCACCGATAAATGCTCCGTGTGTAAATGTTGATCCTATTATTGCGTTGAGTTATTTTGAATTATACGCACATTCTATGGGTGTAGGCACTTTATGGTGCGGTTTCGGGGCAATGTGTTTCAAGGTATTTCCTGATTTGTGTGAGTATATCAAAGTTCCTGACGGATACAAGGTTTCTTATGTAATGTTGTTCGGCGAGAAGGATGTTAATTATTCAAGAACCGTATTACCTGATGATTTTGAGGTAGTGAGTGTCAAAATCCCTGACAAATTGGAGATTTCAGCGTTAAAAAATATCAAGCGATTTATATGTAATATATTGAGATAATCGCTCAAGTGTTCGTAATGATAGGAGTAAATGCGGGGGTGGGGGTAAAGGCGTTTATCCCTCTTTGGACGAGCTTCCCCCGCCCTCTCCGGACGGAGAGGGCGGAAAATCAACCTGAAGCTGATTTGCGGCAGAGCTTGTCACTTCGTGACGTCACCCTACCGCAAATCGTTGCCTTGAATTATTCGGGCAAGCAAAACACAGCTTAATTATTCACACTCTGTTTTAACAAACTGATTATCTCCGATTTGTAAGAACTGATATCGGTAATAGCCTTACGTTTCGGAATGTAGTTCACAGCCAGACTTTCAGCTATCTGTTTTATATTATAACAGCCCGAGCAAATCAAAATCCTTGTGTTGTCATAATTTTTTAATGTTCGAACCTGCTCAACAAACCATTCTCCCGCATATTTAGGGCTGAAATCCTCCTCCATTTGCAAATCAGATATAATCAAATCGTAAGGAACATTATTGTTTTCCATAACAAAATCGTATCCGTCACGGGCTGTTGATGCCATATTAACCTCGTAATCATCTATACCAAGTTCTAAAAAAACTTCATCTACATTATTTTCATGAAAAACAGTCCAGGAAGTACTGTCATCTACAATTAAAACTTTTTTTATCATATTTTAGCCCTCAATTTTTCAGCACCTTTCAAATAAACAAATTCCGGTTCAAAATCATCATCACAGTTAATAACTACAAGAATTCTCAGACATTTTGGCAGGGAATTCGGAACATTAAGTTCATGAAAACACATCATAGCAGTCTTATCCCAACCGCAATTTTGCCTTACAAATTTTGCGGGAAACTCTGCATTCAAATCATCTGTAAGTGTAAAAATAGCATGTGAAATGTTTTTCGGTTCAATATTATTCTTCTCCGATAATCTTTCAATAAGCTCAACCGTAGCCTTGCAAATACTCTCCGATGTATTTTCTTCGACTGTTATTGCTCCTCTTATACCTTTACTTAACATTTTCGACTCCGTTTTGTTGTATATTTTCAGCATGTAATAAAATAATTTATTTTGTATTCCTTATACCGTTATACCAATCTTTTGCGTTCATTTCGCTTTTACCCTCAGGTTTAACTTTGACAAGTTTTATAAACCCGTCACCCGTGAGCATTGTTATGCCGTCTTTTGTACTTTGAACAATCTCACCGATTTTACTCCTGTCACATACACACTCATCTGTCGGAATAACCTCTGTTTGCAGCACTTTTATAATCTTGTTGTTAAACTTAAAATAAGCCCCCGGAGATTTATAAATTCCTCTTACAAGATTATGTATATCACGGGCGGATTTAGACCAATCAATCAATGTCTCATCTTTTGAAACCTTGTTTGCAATACAAACACCGTTCTCACATTGCGGAGTTGGTGTTAATTTATTTTCATAAATACCGATTATAGTTTTTTCCAACAACTCCGGTGAGTCAGCTGATATTTGCCGCCACAAATCTTCACAGGTCATATTTTCAGGGATTTGTATGGTTTTTTTTAAACAAATATCACCGCAATCAAGCCCGAGTTCTGTTATCATTGTACATATTCCGGTTTCTTTTTCGCCGTTTATAATAACTCTTTGTATCGGATTTGCTCCCCTGTATTTCGGAAGCAGCGAGGCATGCAGGTTAATTGTTTCAAACTTAGGAATATCCAGAACTTCCTGCGAAAGTATCTGACCGAATGCAAAAGTTACAAAAAAATCAGGTTCATAACGTCTTAATTCCTCAATAACATCAGGCTCTTTTCTGATACATTTCGGCTGATATACAGGCAGGTTTTTTGACAGGGCAAATTCCTTAACCGGCGGCATTTTTATTTTGTTACCCCGTCCTGCCGGTCTGTCAGGCTGTGTGACAACAGCTGCAATTGAAATCCTATCCGAATTATAAAGGTACTCCAGCGATTTTAATCCGATATCAGGAGTTCCCCAGAAAATCACTTTTATCTTATTCATCATTCCTGATAGCCTCATCAAGCTCCGGTTCATCAAGAAGATTATTGACTTCAACTGGAGGTAAATCGTGCTTTTTTAAAACTTCATCTGTTTCAAACCTGTTCACGGAATGGTCAATAAACAAAATTCCGTCAAGATGGTCATTTTCGTGCTGAATACATCTGGCAAGCAAAGTACCGTCATTTGCTTCCAGTACAAACGGTCTGCCGTTCCGGTCAAGTGCCTTAATCATGACATTTTTGTATCTTTTTACATCAGTATAAGCCTCAGGAAAGCTCAAACACCCTTCTTGCGAAACAACAACACCCGATTTTTTAATGATTTTAGGGTTTATAAATGCAATCGGATTAAGCGGCTCATCACCGGTTGAAACATCAATCACAAAAACCCTTAAATTTATCCCTATTTGAGGAGCAGCAAGACCAACGCCGTTATTTACATACATTGTGTCAAACATATCCTGAATTAGTGTCTTTATTTTTGAAGAAACCTTATGGACCTCTTTTGATTTTTCTCTTAGTGACGGAGTGCCGTATTTTAATATCTTTTTCACTGCCATAACAAACCTCTGCATTTCTTAGTAATATTAAACTATAATCCGCCGGCAAATTCAATAAAATTAATCATTATCTTTCGTGTTCGCGTAAAAATCACAATTTTCCCGGCAGGCTCCTGCTCCGTTTGTTCGGAGAGATTAAGGGGTAAACGGGGGGAAAAATGGGAGAATATGAGAGCAAATGGGGTAAATTATATTTTATTCCCCAAATACATTTGCTCCCCCCATCCTTTGTATGGTTAAAAGCACCCGAAAACAGAGAGTATTAAACCGAATAATCCGCCAAAACAGATAAACCATAACGGGTCTTTATTTTTCAATACAGCTATGAACATAAATGAGATAAAAAGTATAACTCCTGCTCCCTGCTGCGGAGATTGAATCATAAGTTCGTTTTTTATAAGCTGAATCCCCACAACGGATAACAATGCACAACTTGCAGGTTTCAGTGCGTATATCGCCGATTGAACATAAAAATTATCACTGAATTTTTTTAACAGTTTTGATGCAAGGATCACAATAATAAAAGAAGGTAACACCTCGGATGCTGTTGCAATAAAAGCTGTTAAGACCCCTTGGGCTTTCATTCCGGCATAAGTAGCGGCATTAATCCCGACCGGTCCCGGAGTAATTGATGCAACGGCGATCATTTGGGATAATTCCGATGGTGAATACCAATCATAGCGATTAGTAAGGTCATATAAAAATGGTAATGTCGCATATCCGCCTCCGAATGAGAACAAACCGATTTGAAAAAATTCTTTGAACAGATTAAAGTATAAAGCAAGAGTATTTATCATTTTTTACCCTGCTTTTTCCGAACGGATTTACATATAATTCCAACGATAGCGGAAATTATAATAATATAAACCGGTGAAATTTCAATAATTAACATTGTACACAACGCGATAAGATAAATTAGAAGAGAGGTTTTATCGTTAACGGATTTTGACCACATTTCTCTTACGGCAGAGAAAATAAGAACAATCACGGCAATTCCGACTCCCCAAAATACACCCTGCACGAGTGAATTTGAAACAATTTTGGAAAGTATGGCAGATATTGCGATAATTGCCCAGAATGCGGAGAATGTCAGACCGCAAACTGCAGCTAACGCGCCAAATTTACCACTTATCCGGTATCCGGCAAAAATTGATATATTAATGGCAATAAGCCCTGGCAAAGATTGGCTCACTGCATAATAATCATAAAGTTCATCTAAAGTAAGCCAATTACGTTTTTCAACTATTTCACTCTGTAAAATCGGCAGGATTACATATCCGCCCCCGAGCAAAATAATACCTGTTTTAAGAAATGTCAGAAATATCTCACCTAATGTAATAGACTTTTCCATACTATAATTAAATCATAATAAAAAGGTTTTTAAAAGAATATTGTATTAAATCCGGCAATAAAAAACTTTGCACAGATGCGATTTTGTTACCTGCTGAATCTCCGCAGGTGGGTGAACGCCTTGATAAATCCGTTTCCTGCGGGCAATTATTTTAGTAATTGGCAGGTCTACTTCAAATATCGCTGAGTCAATTCTCCCGTTTGTTAAAAATGTAGGAACAAAATTAACACCCGTACAAAGTAATAGTATTATGCCATATTTTTGAATATTTATCAAGTGCCTTATGTTGGTATAATGATTGTATAAAATTAGTAGATAATATTAGAGTCTGCGGAAAAATCCCAAAATTGACATGCCGCAAAAGAAATAGTACCCCTGCCCTCTCCGGAGCGGCAGTGGGTGCAGCAGCGAAACAGTTGCACTGTCCGCTCCGCAGGAGATGGCAGAAAATCGGTTCAAGGAACGAGAACCAAATTGTCGGGTGAGGTGATAGCCGTGCAAACTCCGGAATACAATTCATTTACCCCCATTTACCCCTGCGGGTGAGGTAATTTCTGCAAATAATCACCCCCTCACCCCTGTATTTCTTTGTGATTGATGATTAATTTGCTACCCCATGATATGCTTCATAACGGCGGTTAATTCGGCAGGTGATTTTTTTACATCGGCATTTGCATATTTAATAGCGTTGTCCGGATCTTTAAGCCCGTTCCCCGTAAGAACGCAAACGATATCGGAGCCTTCTTCTACAAGGTTTTGATTGTGAGCCTGAATCAGCCCTGCAACAGATGCGGCACTCGCCGGTTCGGCAAAAATTCCCTCTGATGATGCCAATAACTTATAAGCTTCAACGATTTTTTCATCACTGACACAGCCGATTATACCGCTGCTTTCATCTCTTGCGGCAACCGCTTTATCCCAGCTTGCAGGATTGCCTATTCTTATTGCAGTAGCAAGCGTTTCAGGATTAGGAATTCTCTCACCCCTAACAATAGCTGCTGAACCTTCTGCTTCATAGCCCATCATCTTCGGCAAAGCAGAGATTTTACCGAGTTTATGGAATTCGGTATAACCCTTCCAGTAAGCAGTAATATTTCCTGCATTCCCGACGGGTATAAAATGATATTCAGGAGCTTTCCCCAGTGCATCACAGATTTCAAACGCTCCTGTTTTCTGCCCCTCAATCCTTAACGGGTTAACAGAATTAACAAGCGTAATCGGGTTAGTTTCAGAGATTTTTCTCACAAATTCCAGTGCAACATCAAAATTCCCCTGAATGGCAATAATTTCAGCTCCATACATCATGGCTTGTGAAAGTTTACCAAGTGCAATATATCCGTCAGGTATTAAAACGAGCGTTCTTAGTCCCGCTTTTGCCCCGTATGCAGCAGCAGAAGCACTGGTATTCCCCGTAGAAGCACAGATAATCGCCTCCGTACCTGACTCTTTGGCTTTTGAAACAGCCATTGTCATTCCTCTGTCTTTAAAGCTTCCTGTCGGGTTACAACCGTCAAATTTTAAATAAATATTAGCATCCAGTCCGATTTTTTTTGCAAGATTATCAGCTTTTATAAGCGGAGTATTACCCTCATTTAAAGTCACAACCGGCGTGTTATCGCCTACCGGCAAATATTCTCTGTATCTGTTGATTAAACCTTTATAATACATAATGTACTCCTTATAATTCTACCCTTATTAAACTGTTAATTGTACAGTCATTCAATTCGGAAATTGCCGATTGAATATCCGCTTCTTTACATTTTTCCGTAATAACGGTAATGTCAGCCGTATTATCAACAGAAACACCTTTCTGTAAGATAGTTGACAAACTTATATGTTTATTTGCACAAATTGTACCGATTTTTCCTATAACACCAATATTATTAGGGGCAGTTAAGGATAAATAATATTTATTATATGTTTGCGAGATATCGATCATATTGATATTTTCCCTGTGAGCACATCTCATCATTGGAAGAATATAATCGGAATGGCTCAATTCAGCGGCTATATTAAGTATATCGCCGACAACGGAGCTTGCTGTCGGAAACTCGCCCGCACCTGCTCCAGAGAATGCAATATCACCCATAGGGAAACCGCTTAAGCTCACGGAATTTGTGACATAGTTAATATGCGCCAGAGCAGATTTTTTTGAAACAAGCATAGGGTGAACCCTGACATCGGCATTACCGTTTTCATCAAGGTTCCCGAGAGCGACCAACTTTATTTTATATCCAAGCTCGTTTGCTTTAATCATATCTTCCGGACGGACTTTTGTAATCCCCTCTCTGTAAACGTTTTCGAGTTTAACACGTTTCCCGAATGCAATTGTAGAAAGAGTTGTTATCTTATATGCCGCATCGTATCCCTCAACATCACCTGTCGGGTCGGTTTCGGCATATCCGAGTTCTTGAGCCTCGCTGAGTATTTCTTCATAAGAGGCGCCGTCGGTATCCATTTTGGTCAGAATATAATTAGTCGTACCGTTCAGAATTGCACGTATTTTGGAAATTTTGTTTCCCGCCATAATCGTTTTTATAGGCATAATCAAAGGTATTCCGCCTGCAATCGCCGCTTCGTACAGAACCACTTTATTATGTTTTTCCGCCAGTTCAAACAGTTCTTTTCCTTTTTTTGCCAGTAACTCTTTGTTTGCGGTAACAATATGTTTTCCTGACTCAATTGCTTTTGAAATATAATCCCATGCCGGATTAATCCCGCCTATTACTTCAACAAGTATATCAATTTCGGGATCATCAACAACTTCGTAGGGGTTTGTTGTTATTAAAGATGTATCAAAATTTTCAATATCACGTTTTTTTTCTTTATTTTTTACTGCAATTTTAACGATTTCTATATCACTAAAAGCCCGTAAGGTTTTAAAAACGCCTGTGCCAACCGTACCTAAACCAATCATACCGACTTTAAATTTTGTCATTGCCAACCCTCTTCTATTTTTTACTATTTATCCCAGTATAAACCAAACTAACTAAAAAGTCATTATTCCTTACTTTTGGGGTGACATTGTAACGAAATGTAACAAAGTAAATAAAAAAGCTAAAGATTTTAAAAATAGTGTCGTCATGCATTGTACGGAACAGAAAAGAGGTAACGGATATGGGTTTATCGTCGTCACAAGCAAGATTGCTTGATTTAACTGCAAGAATGCACCAGATTGAGTATAAAGCAGCAAAGTTGGAAGCTCAAAAACTTCAAATGGCTAACGAGTCCACACGGGTTTATGAGGAATATCTTGAAGCATTGGATAAAACCAAAATCCAGTACAAAGTTCTCACAACTGACGGTTCTACGACTTATCAGGATATAACAAGCTATGATGACTTTCTTGAGGCAGGTTATGCACTTGATTACAACGGAACAGTGTACGATGGTACTACCAAGACGTGGAATCAATTACTCTCGGCATTAGGTATTACAACAGTATCAGGTAATTTTGAGACTTTGATTACTAATATAATCAATTCCGGCGAAGTTACTATTGTAGCAGCGAAATCAGACGGAACATTTGCATCAGAATCTGATAGTGACTTCACTGATTATGAAACAAGTGTTTCAACAAATACAGGCTTGCAGGAAGTATCCGATGAAGTTGCTTTGAAGAAAGCGGAAGCACAATATGAAGCCGATATGAAGAAAATAGATAACAAAGATACCAAGTTTGATACGGATTTAGCGGCACTTGAAACAGAAAGAAGTGCTATCAAAGAAGAAATCGATACGTTAAAGACAGTCGCAAGCGATAACGTAGAAAGAACATTTAAACTGTTCTCATAAAATAAGTTGAGGTAAAGTATAAGAAGTACATAGCAGCTTAACTGCGCTTCTTTGAGCAAGATTCAAAAATAATAAATTTCCCTATAATTTTCCCTATAATTTTTCACACACGCCGCTTTTGAAAAAAAGTGGTTTTTTCTTGCTTGAGCAAAGTTTTTGTCTGACAAACCTTTGCTTTCACCGGAGTGGCGGCGGGTACAACAGCAAAGCAGTTGCACTGTCTGCTCCGCAGGGGAGGGGAAGTAAAAGCCCTCTCCGTCCGGAGAGGGCAGAAAGACTTGCGATGCGGCGATTTAGTTTTGCGGGTGAGGTGATATCTGTGCAAACTCCGGAATACAATTCATTTACCCCCATTTACCCCTGCGGGTGAGGTGATACTCTTGCATAACTTGACTGCTCTCTCGCCCCGTAGAGCAGGCAACGCTATAATGGAAACCGTTTATAGTTATTCAACACTCTTTCGTTCAGGATAACTCATCATAGGCATGTTTTATCGCTTTAATATCCTGCCATGTTAACCATTTCGGGGAACCTTTTTCCCTGCTGTCGTTACGCAGCAAATAAGACGGATGAAAAATCGGTATCATTTTTGAACCGTATGGTCCGTTATACCATTTCCCCCTGGCACGGGTAATCCCCGATACATTGGGCAGCATTGAATTAAGTGCTATACTTCCGCATATAATTATAATTTTGGGTTTCAAAATCTCAATCTGTGAATCAAGATATTCTTTACAGGCAAGTTTTTCCTCCGGCAGCGGGTTTCTGTTATTCGGCGGACGGCATTTTAATGTATTACAAATATATACATCTTTCTCCCTTGATAATCCGACACATGCAAAAATCCTGTCAAGAAGCTGACCCGCTTTCCCGACAAAAGGCTTGCCTTTCTGATCCTCCCAGTATCCCGGCGCCTCACCTATCAACATTAATTTGTTATTTGCTATGCCGTCAGAAAATACAATATTTGTCCTTGAATGCGATAACTCACATTTCGAACAGGTTAAACATCTCTGTTTTATTTCATCCAATCTTTCTTCATACATAGTAAGATAAGTATAACAT
>JAJPXE010000232.1:0-2462 GCA_021205645.1 Candidatus Gastranaerophilales bacterium
GAGCTAATAATATTCATATTAACGGCGGTAATAATCTATTTTTTATATCAGATTATATCAACGACGTTTGTGCTAAATTCTCCGATAATTCAATCAAAAGACCTGATTAATAATAAAACTGCAACACCTCAGGAATTGTACGATGATTCCTGGAGAACAGTCAAAAAATGTTATATTGACTCCACATATAATTCACAGGACTGGAAACGTTGGAAAAAACACTATCAAGGCAAACTCAAAACAGACGAAGATGCAAGAGTTGCCATAGAAACAATGCTTGCAAGTCTTGATGATCCGTACAGCAGATTTCTGACAAAAAAAGAGTATTCGGAACAGTACAATTCAATTGACTCGCATATAACCGGTATCGGTATAAATATTATGAATCAGAGCGGCAAAACTGTTATATTCAGTGTTATAAAGGATACTCCCGCACAAAAATCGGGATTACAGGCTAATGACATAATTATGTATGTTGACAACAAGAGTGTCAGCGGAATGGATATATCGGAAGTCGCAGGACTTGTCAGGGGACCTGAAAACAGCTCTGTTATGTTAAAAATCAAACGGGGAAATAACATTCTTACAAAAAAAATAACCCGAACAAAAATAGAGATTAAATCTGTAGAATCTTCCGTAAGAAAAGGAAATATCGGATATATAAAAATAAAGAGTTTTATCGGTTCAAACACTGCTACTGAATTTGTGAGTGCATTAAAAAATGTTAATGATACTAAAGGTATTATAATAGATTTGCGGGGCAATACCGGCGGTCTGCTCACAAATGCTGTAATCGTTGCTAATCTGTTCATCAACCATGGAACAATAGTAAGCATTGTATCTAAAAACGGTGATAAACATGATATTAATGCTCAGATGAATTTACCTGTCATAGAAAAACCTACAGTAGTGCTTGTTGATGAAGCCAGTGCAAGTGCAAGCGAAATACTCTCCGGTGCGCTTAAAGACAACAAAAAAGCAATACTTGTAGGTTCAAAAACATTCGGGAAAGGACTTGTTCAACAAATAGTACCGCTGCCAAACGGTACGGGAATTAATATCACAATTGCTAAATATCTGACTCCGAACGGTTTTGATATCAATAAAAAGGGAATTGAACCGGATATAAAAGTCAATTATACTTTATCAGATATAAAAAAACATAATGATACCCAGCTCAATAAAGCAGAAGCCGTTATAAATGATATGTGCAAATAGTTTAAATCTCTCAAACTTAATTTGAAATATGACATTTTTTATATTACCGCACAGCAGTGCGATTGTAATCTAAAAAATTGTATTGTACAATTATATCACCAACTCTAACAAGACAGGAGATATTATGAAAGGTATAGTATTAGCGGCAGGCGCAGGAACAAGATTATATCCGGCATCACAGCCTATCTCAAAAATTCTTCTTCCGATTTATGATAAACCGATGATTTATTATCCGCTTTCAACCTTAATGTTGGCAGGTATCAGGGATATATTGATTATCACTAACGAAACCGACTACGATAATTTTAGAAAACTTCTCGGTAATGGTTCGCAATTCGGAATAAATCTCAGCTATGCAATCCAGTATGTTCAAAGGGGTATAGCGGACGCTTTTATAATAGCCGAAAATTTCATTGATGGTGATAATTCTGCTTTAATACTCGGCGATAATATTTTTCACGGTCACGGATTTTCAACAATAATGAAAGAGGCTGTTTCAAAAAACAGCGGTGCAACCGTATTCGGATACACAGTAAAAGATCCTGAAAGATTTGGAGTTGTTGAGTTTGATAAAAATAAGAGGGTTATCTCTATTGAAGAAAAGCCGGCTCGTCCGAAATCAAATTATGCAATTACAGGGCTCTATTTTTATGATAATAATGCTTGTGAATACGCAAAGCAGCTTGAACCGTCTGCAAGAGGTGAGTTGGAGATAACAGATCTTAACAGGATTTATCTGGAAAAACGCGCACTTAATGTAGAGATACTCGGCAGAGGTTTTGCATGGCTTGATACCGGCACTCATGATTCTATGCTTCAGGCAAGTAATTTTGTTCAGGCAATGGAGCTTAACAAAGGTGTTAAGATTTCCTGTCTTGAAGAAATTGCTTATAATCAGGGTTTTATCTCTCCAAAAGACCTTTTAGACAGGATTGAGCAATACGGCAATAATTCTTATTACAGCTACATACGAAATATTGTAATGCAGGATTTGACTTTTATAAAATAGAGTTTGCGGAAAAATCCAAAAATTGGCATGCGGCAGCGGGTGTTCCTCTTTTTCCCTCTCCTTTTGGGGAGAGGGGAAAAATCTAACTTAAAACTCCGTTTTAAGTTAGATTTTCGGGTGAGGGGGTAAAACGTACAGCGAGCGGAGCTGGTGGCACTGCCCGTTTTTTTTTTATATAACCGATAAAGTCTGTAAGAAAAATGAAAAATTTTTCTGCAAATACAAAATGTATAGC
>JAJPXE010000232.1:2472-12756 GCA_021205645.1 Candidatus Gastranaerophilales bacterium
GTATAGCGGCGATAAATATAATTTATCGCCGCTATACAAAAACCGGTTTAAAAAGCCTTAAAATAGGACTAGGCAGCTTTTGAACCTTTAATTTCAGTAATCAAATACTGAGCAACCCATTCAAATTCTCTGTTATTTTGAGCGGCTTTTTTTAGATAATCAATGGAAGAATCTCCTATTCTGATAAGTGTCATAGCGACAACACCCCTTGTCAACCCTCTGACAACCTGTAACTGCTCAACAAGCTCAGGAACGGCAGGCGTACCTATATTAACAAGCATATTCTCAATTTCATTTTTATCCGACTCGTTTAACATTGATAGGATTTCTTTTACAGATTGCATATTTCCAAACTCCATATAAAATATTTATTCACATTATTATTATAATGCTAAAAACTAAAAATCCCGTTTTCTTTATCTAATCTTTATATGATATAAAGATTAGCATTAAATTTGAAAATATATTCTGATAATATTTTATATATATGAGCGAGAACAGGTTCCTACACGCTCCGTTTGAGAAGCGGTTGCATTCGCTGCCGAAAATCCGCCCCGCAAACTCAAACTCTAAAATTTATATTCGAAAACACTATTATCAGTAGAATTAAAGTTTTATGACTAATAAATATTCTCACTCATAACTCTATAATAATGCCGGCATTTAAAAATACTCAACCGATAACCGCAATTTCCCCGCCTGTTAATATGAAATAAAATCAGTATTGAAAGGAGAGGATTTATGACAATAAAAATCATTCTCGTAGAAGACCAAAAATTAATGCGTATAGGATTAAAGTCGCTCTTTGATGAATATCCTGAAATGGAGATAATAGCAGAAGCGGAAAACGGTAAAGAAGCAGTGGAAAAAACAAGACTGCTTAAGCCAAATATAGTCTTAATGGATATCGGATTACCGGATATTACCGGAATAGAAGCCGCCAAAAGAATATTGGAGCAAAATACATTCAATGTAAAAATAATAATGCTAACCTCGCATATATCGGATAAAGAGGTCTATGACTCACTGACGGCGGGTGCAAACGGATATATTCACAAAGATATAAATACAGAGTTTTTAATGATGATTATAAAAACGATAAAAGACGGAGCAATGTGGCTTGATCCTAAAGTTGTGCCGTTTATCAAGGACAAAAACAGCGGGGTAATCCCTGCCCGCCAACTGTCAAGAGCAGGTTTCAGAGAAATGCATTCAAACCTGACCCGACGGGAATACGAGGTATTAAAACTTGTAGTTGACGGACAGACGAATAGTGAAATAGCCAGAACACTTACAATCAGCGAACATACAGCAAATGCACACGTATGCAATATTATTCAGAAACTTGTTGTTGATGACAGGACTCAGGCAGCAGTTAAAGCATTAAAAGAGGGACTCGTTTAGAATTTATAATCATTGATAAATTTGAGCATGCCCATCAACGCCATACCTCTGTGCGAAATAGCATTTTTAGAGTTTTTGTCCATTTCGGCAAGGGTAATATTAAACCCGTCAGGCAGGAATATCGGGTCATATCCGAACCCGTTCGTTCCTTTTTGTTCGTCAATAATCACACCGTGACATTCACCTTTTGTAATATTTATAATATTCCCGTCTTTGTCAACAAGACTCATACAGCAAACAAATTTTGCACGACGGTTTTGGACATTTTTCAATTCATCAAGAATTTTATTAATTTTTTTCTGCTGACTGCCCGCATATCTGGCAGAATACAGCCCCGGAGCACCGTTCAAAGCCTCAATGCATAATCCTGAATCATCAGCAAGGGCAGGCATGCCTGTCATTTTTGCAGCCGCTCTTGACTTTATCAATGAATTTTCCTCAAATGTTGAGCCGTTTTCTTCAGGATTAAACCCATAAGGTGCACTGATAAACTCCACACCGGAGGCTGCCGATATCTCATTCATCTCCATAACTTTATGCGGATTTCCGGTGCCCAATATTATTCTCATATAAAATCACGCTTTCTTAATAATGCGGGGCGGAAAAATTTTAATTTTTCCCGCACCTCCTCCAATTGTAAATTTTACATTAATATTATGTCAAAAAATTTTTTATTTAAACTTAATTTTGATATAATTAAAAAAATTACGGAGATTTATAGGAATTAGAATATATTAATATGAACAACTTATTGCAAACAAAATCAGAAGAAAAGACAAACCAACAGACAAAAAAATATGTAAAGCTTCCTTCTCAACCGCAATTCAAGAGGATAGAGCACGGTCTTTCTTACATATTTGAAACAGAGATGAAATCATCCGATACAGTTATACTGGAATATAGACCGGAAGTAATAAAAAAGATATCAATGTTTCTGTCAGGCATGATAAACCGTTCCGCATCAATCGGAATAGCAGGGGAAACCGCAAGCGGAAAGTCAACTATAACCCTTGATATAATAGAAACAATAAACGCATTTGCAACTGAATATGATAGTAATAACGTAATAACAAGGGTGAACACGGATGATTATTACTATGACCGTTCCGAAATGGTCAAAAAAGCAGGGAGTTTTGCAGAATTTGCAAAGAACTATGACCTTGATATACCGCAGGCACTGGAACTTGAACTTATGAACAAGCATATCAAACAATTATTGAACGGTCAGGAGGTATACCTTCCGAAATATGATATGAGCGGTACTGCTATCAGACACGACAACCATACCCTCGCTAAACCTTCAGGAATTATTATCTCTGAAGGTTTATTTACGCTTACGGACACAATCAAAAATGCGTTTGATTTCAAAATATATGTAGACATTCCGGAGCACATCCAAAAAGAGCGATTTTATATAAGAGCGAAAGAACGTGGTTTAGGCTCATCAGCAGATGCAATATACAAAAACGCAGCAGAGAAAGCCGAAATTTATATACGCCCCTGCAAAGCCAATGCAGACATTATACTGTCGGGAAAATCAGACAGAGCAAGGTATAAGTATTTCCTTAACAAGATTATAGCAATTGTCCAGCACGAGTATTTCTGCTAATCAATCTTGTAAAAAAAGATCCCCGAATTGTACAAATGAGCTGCCACAGCGGTGTTTGTTCCGGCAGGATAGATTTCGGGTATTTTTCAGGATCTTAATCTGTAACATCTTTTTTTTGCTTTTGTTACAAAAGTTCATAAAATAAACATCAAAAAGGCAATTTTTTTACAAGGATATACTTTATGTATATGTAAATAAGATTTTAGATTAACTAAATAAATTATAGAGAGCGAGTATATTTATGCTGGGTTTATTCAAATTTTGCCGGCCGGCCCCTGCCGTCGATGCAATTTCTGATTGTGCCAAAAATTTAATAGAACTACACAAACTAAAAGGGACATATCCGCCCGAAGAAGAACCGGCTGTGGCATTGTGTATTAATCTAAAAGCCTAAAAAGAATATTAGCATATGAGGTGCGGAAAATTAAAAACCTGCCATCATCAGATGCCCCCTCCAGCTCATTTACCCCTTTACCCCTTGTTGCGGCAACTTTATTTTTATACAAACAACTTTTTATTGCAGGATTTTGCGTTTTTTTGTTTTTAGGAATAGAACAGCTATGCCAGATTATTGTGCTTTCGCCGGCAGTTAGTTATAAATATGTTGAGTTTCGGCAGCAAAAAACCTAATGCAATGGTAGAATATGCAAGTCCCGCTGCGTGTGCGGCATTGAGTTTCCACATGTTTTTCTTCGCAAATTTCTCACCCTTTGAGGCTACCTCATTGTGACTTTTAAGTGAAATATTATTTAGCCAATGTTTAATTCCTTTTCCGGATTTAGTTTCGTTAAACAGATATTTCCGTTTTTTATCAAGCAGATTAGCAGCACCTTTAGCGGCAAAACCGCCCAGAACAAGCCAGTTTAAGAACCCTAAATAATCTCTTGTAGCGGTTTCTCTAAGCTCATCTTTACTGTCAGATGCCATAAACCGTCCGATTAGAGTTGATGCATAGACGGTTTTTATGGCGTTACCGTCTGTGACAGGACCCGTAAACTCAAGCTTTTTAACAAAATCTTTTGCTGATTTGACTTTCATAACCCCTGCCGCCATTAAAATCATGCCTGCACTCGCTGCGAGTTTTTCTGCAAGAAATGTTCTACCTGTATCTTTGTTAGATTTTTTTGCCGTTATGGGATTATTATAGTCTTTATCACCGACAAAACCTTTTGTCCCCGTTCGTTTTTCGGTGATTTTTCTGTTGATATATTGATTGCTTAGCCCGATAGCAGAAGCTATTGCCAATGCTGCAGGAGCTTTTATTTTATTAATTTTAACAAGTTTATCAAACGCTTTTTTTGAATTCACATTTTTATTAGTCAGAACATCGTGCCCCAAATCGATACTGTCCCTTAACAAGTTTCCAAGTGCGGAGACAAGTTTTTTATTATCGTGTTCGACCGTGGCTTTTCCCGCTCCGAGTGCGTTGGTTATACGCATTTCGACTATATTAAGCAGGTTTTTCCCGTCCTTTTTCGTGACAGTTTTATCTTCCGTGATTTCCGTTAATGTTGAAATAATAGAGTTTTTATCTTTAAGTTTTTTATGAATGTTTTTATATTTATTATTGTCCCAATGAATATTATTCCAATTTTTTTCATCGACCCACTGTACATTATCCCAATCAATGTTTCTAAACTGCTTTACTTCCTTGCCGTCAAGCCCCGATGTGTTTTCAAGTATGGTTGTGATATAGTTTTTAGTATTTTTGCCTGATTTATCCCAAACATTGTTAAGTAAGTTCAGGCTGTCATTAGAAAACCAGGAGTTAGGATTAACCGGAGTTTTAGGGTCAATAATTTTATTTGCAATATGCGAAATACCTTTAGCAAGGAAGCCTGCAGACAGGCAGACAATCAATGTTCCCGTAAATTCTCTAAAGAAAGTTTCGGCTCCTGCATACTTGTTACGTTCTTTAGTATCGACATAAGTTCTCGGTGCGACCATTGCAAACAAATCTATTCCGACAGCATTAGCCATCGGGTTTGTATCGAGAGTTCTTAAAGTTGCCGTTATTGCTCCGTCTAAAACTCCTTTATATGATGGGGTTTGTCTGCTACTGTTGTTCTGCCGTTGTATTCTCATCGTATTTTCTCACTCCAAAAAAGTTCCTGTTTAAAAATTTTTTAATCAGGAACTTTTTTATTATATATTTAGCTGAAAAAGAGCATTATTAACTCTGCAAGTTCCCGTCGAAGTACTTACAGCAGCAGCATATATTTTTTATGTTGATTAGAATGTTCATAATTATCCCTTTGATATAATATAAACAGAAATATTTTAGTTTGTCAATACCTGATTGACTATTTATTACAGTTGAAGTTTAATTATATTATCATGTTTAGGTATAGCGAATAATAATAGTTAATCCATAAGAAAGGTGTATCGTATGAAGGTATTAGTCGGGCTGTCAGGCGGAGTAGATTCAGCGGTTGCGGCATTATTACTCAAAAAAGAAGGCTATGAAGTAATCGGAGTAACGATGTCAATATGGCGTGAGCGGAGCGGCGCGGGGGTGACATCATCGGGCGGTTGCTCACACGGAGCCTGCTTCGGACCTGAAGAAAAAGAAGATATTGAACATGCACGACATATTGCGGAGTCTATCGGTATTCCTTATTATGTGTTTGATTGTGCGGATGAATATGAAAAAATCGTACTTGATAATTTTAAAAACGAGTACATATCCGGCAGAACTCCAAATCCGTGCATAAGATGTAATTCTTTCGTTAAATTTGGAGTTCTGCCGCTGTTTGCGAAACAAAACGGGATAGAGTTTGACAAATTCGCAACGGGACATTATGCAAAAATTGAAGAAAGGGACGGAAGATTTTTTTTAAAACGTGCATTTGCTTTAAGCAAAGATCAGTCTTATTTTTTATACCGATTAAAGCAGGAGCAATTAAAAGACATTTTATTTCCGCTGGGTAATTATTCAAAGGACGAAGTGCGCCGGATTGCGGCGGATAACGGGTTAGGAGTTTCCGACAAACCTGACAGTCAGGATTTTTATGAGGGAGATTACAACGAACTGCTGGGGATTGAAGATAAAACGGGGGATATTGTCGATATAGACGGAAATATTCTTGCAAAGCATAGAGGAATTTGGAATTATACAATCGGTCAAAGAAAGAGACTCGGTGTTTCTTCTTCTAAACCGCTCTATGTATTGGAGCTAAGAAAGGATAGTAATGAAGTTGTTGTAGGTTCTATAGATAAAACATTTAAGAAATCGCTTATAGCGGCAGATTTGAGCTTTTCCGGAATATCAGAGATAAATAGACCAATAAGGGCTTGTGCAAAAATCCGTTCCGCGCAGACACCTGCTGATGTGTTAATAACACCAATGAGCGGCGATTGTGTTCGTGTAGATTTTGATGAGTATCAAAAATCCATAGCGGCAGGTCAATCGGTAGTATTTTATGATGGTGATTATGTACTTGGCGGCGGCGTTATTGATGCCGTTCTGTAAACTATCCGGACGGATATCAAATAGAAAACAATATTTGTTCCTTTACTCATGCATACCCCTTATTTTCCCTCATTTACCCCTGCGTGTGAGGTAAAAACCATGCAAACTCCGGAACACAATTCATTTACCCCTGCGTGTGAGGTAAAAACCATGCAAACCCCGGAACACAATTCATTTACCCCTGCGTGTGAGGTGATACTCTTGCATGACTTGACTGTTCCCTTTTCCGCAGGGGGTCACCTCAGGCGAATTTGTTAACGAACAAGCGGCAGACTATCTATTGAATATATTTTATCTTTCTGCATAGACCAACTATAACGCGGTTTTTATGCCGGTAAACAATATCAATATATAACAGAGATTCTGTTTTTTAATATCCAAAATTTCTGATATGTACCTCCGGATTTATCCGTTTTTTACAGCATGTGCAAGAATACCCTTTGTTATGTTTCCAATAGTATTGAGTGCACTAATAGCAGATGTGTGCTTTCCCGAAAAACTGCTGCCGGTAATTCCCTGTTTTGCAAGTAAAATTTTTTGTCTGGTTGTTGCCATAAATGCCGGAGGCAAAGGAACTTTTGTTGAATTAAATGCGTTGTTCATATATTATCCTTAAGAATCTTATCTATATGAACAATCCTAAAATAAAAAATTGCGTTTTAAAATCAAATATTACATTTTTGTAACAGAGAGAATTTGCGAAAAAATCAAAAAAATGACAATTTTTTCGCAAACTCAATAATCCGTAATAAACTATGAAATTCTGCTTTGCAGAACTTTTTCCCACCGGTAGGCAGTATCCGCACTGTCTTTCAAACTTTTTTCAGGCTTCCAGCCCAGAACCTTAACAGCTTTTTTGTTGTCCGCAACAAGTGATGCCGGATCACCCTCTCGCCGCGGCATAATATTGACTGCTATATTTTTACCCGTCACTTCTTCACAGGTGCTGAATACCTGTTTCACACTGTTACCATATGTCGTTCCAAGATTGAAAAAGTTCGTTGCACCGCCGCTGTTAAGATAATCTAAAGCAAGCAAATGTGCATTTGCCAGATCCTCTATATTTATATAATCTCTCACACACGTACCGTCTGCGGTATCATAGTCAATGCCATACATCTCAAAAGTTTTTCCCGATGAAAATGTAGATTTAAGAATGTTAGGTATTAAATGAGTTTCAGGCTCATGCCATTCACCTATACGGCTCTTTTCATCTGCTCCCGCTACATTGAAATATCTTAAACGTACACTTCTTAATCCGTATGCTCTGTCGTAATCGTCCAAAATACGCTCAATCATCAGTTTTGTACTACCATATGGATTTATCGGGTTTTGAGGATGCTTTTCATCTATCGGTATATATACCGGCTCACCATACGTTGCGGCAGTAGATGAAAATACTATCTTTCTGATATTGTTTTCCAACATTGCCCTGAAAAGGTTTAGAGAACCATATACATTGTTAAAATAATATTTTTGAGGATTTTTTACGGACTCTCCCACCTGTGAAAATGCCGCAAAGTGTATAACACCATCTATTTTATAATCTTTGAAAACTTTATTTATCTCTGTAAAGTTTTGTAGATTACCCTTAATAAAATCAATAACTTTTCCCTTAGCCGGAATATTTTTCAAAGTTTCAACAGTTTCAACATGCCCGATTTCAAGGCTGTCAAAGATAACAACATTTTCTCCCCTATCCAGCAGTGCCATAACACAATGACTGCCGATGTATCCTGCTCCGCCCGTTACCAGTATCATATTCTTTCTCCGTTGATTTTTAACTTGAACAGATTAATTATATTACAACTTCAAGGTTTAAATCAATCGGAGATAAGCCCTGTGAATTAATCTCAATAATCGGGTCAAGAAAATCTCTGTCGCTGTCCAGTTTTTGTTTAAGCGAGTCTGCGGAGATTTTTAAAATCTCTTTTGTTATATCCCCCGCACAATAACCCTTAACTTTTGTACCCAGTGCCAATCGGGGAACATTATACCTGAATTCAGCAATATCATTGCAGTTGAATTTGTCTAACAGTGCTTCACAGGCATACATTGCATCAGGGTTATAGAATATCCCCTTATACACTGCAAGGATTGAATACATGTATCTTTCTTCAACACAATCATGGTTTCTGATTTCAATGAAATTCCTCAGCCTTATCTCAGGAAAAAAGAGATTGGCATGCAGCTTAAAATCATCAATAGTAGCATCATAGCCCATATATCCGTCATTGATAAATTTCTTAAAGTTTAATCTGCCGTTCATGTGGATATATTTACCGTCTCTTACAATATATATCAGAGGAACTTCCAGAAGTGTTTTAACATAATCTTCAAAAGTCATATCCTGTTTGAATTTTGTTGCAAAACCGCACCTCTCATTATCGGTATTAAGCCAGGCCAGAGCCCTGAAACTCTTATATCCGGTATCAACACCGCCCCGAATTTTTGAATTTGCGTACATTGCGGTGATAAACGGAGAAAGCCTGTTTGCCAGATTAAACTTCCTTATTGCATCCTGCTCGTCTTTAAAATCTATTCCGACCTGTATCCCCGCCGTTTCTCTCATCATTACGTCAGATAATATCCCCCAGAGATAATTCGCCATTAGCTTATACCTTTTTTTAGGGATAATTTTTATATTTTTATATGTTGATTTCGGATAGATACCGTAGTTTAAAAGTTCAACATCATATTTGTCAAATAAAGGTATAAGTACTTTATTAATTTCATCTGTTTTTTGTTTAAGTCCGGTGATTGTTTTTTGAGGTTCAAGGCTGAGTTCTATTTGTGAGCCGGGTTCTAAAGTTATTGTGTCGTGGATTTTCTTTAACCCGATAATCTCTTTCCCATCAAGAATATAATCCCAGTTATCCTCTTTTGCAAACTCTTTCAAAAGCTCACAAACCCCGAATTCACCGTAATATGATACTGCCGTGTTATCATTTTTGTTTACCGGCAAACGCTCATATTCCAGACCGAGTAATTCTTCCTCCTTACAGCCGGTATAAAATATGTTCGTCAAACTTTTTATTGATAATTTCTCTTTGCAATATGTCATTTCTTCTCCTTAAATTATTATATTTCAAAATTATCAAATAAACAGATAAAAGGTTTTACCTGTATGTATTATCTAATGGAATAATTTTTTTTATGTTCTGGTGTATATGAAAAACTATCCGGGCAGAAAATTACGGGACGGAAAATTTTTAATTTTTTCGTCCCGATTTTCTACCAATCTTTAGAACCGAATTTATCGTATAGTTTTATACGTTCATCAATCTTATTAATTAATTTTTGATACAATTGTTTTTCTTTTCGGGTAATATTGGTTTTAATTTTTGTCTGATAGTACAATCTTCCTTCTTTGAGTTTGCGTATTTTCTTTTTATGTGCTTCTCTTTCGACAAACAACCAACCCACAAACCCGCAATCAGGCGGCAAAACAGTCCACGGAGATGACGGAAAAATTCTGCATACCTCAAGCCGTGTTTCGTATCTGGAACATAAATTATCATCGTTCAAAAAACGACATTTATAGAAAGTTTTGTTCTCATAATCGGGAATATTCAAAACAATCGATTTGTCTTCAAGCATTGCATCTTTATAAGAATTATACGGCTCAAACAATTCTAAGAATTCCATTGAGCTTTTGTCGCCCTTTGAAGCTTTTCGGACAAGTTCATCATGTGAAATTAAGGCAACAACAACACGGCAGCATTTGCCGCATTGCCTGCATAGCCTTTGTGGACGTCTTGCTATTAAATCTTTACTTGTATAGTCCATACCATTATTA
>JAJPXE010000029.1 GCA_021205645.1 Candidatus Gastranaerophilales bacterium
GAGCATGCCTGAATATGCGATATATTAAAAATTAACATCTCAATGCAAAAAATTATATTGTAAAAACATTACAATATTTTTCAGTTATAATAAATGTGTATGGAACATAAAAAGAAGATATTAATAATACGGCTTGGTGCTCTGGGAGATGTTGTTCAAACAACAATAATTGCTGATGCAATAAAAGACAAGCACCCCGACTATGAAATACATTATCTTGTTCAGGATGATATTGCTCCTGTGTTAAAAAATCATCCACATATAGACAGGATTATCATCTGGAGCCGCACTGAGCGAAAATCATTTAAACAACTTTTTTCAATAGGAATATTATTATTCAAAGAACACTATGATATTATATTTAATTTGACATACGCATTGAGAAATATACTGCTAAACCTGATGAGTATGTCAAAACGGGTTGTAATGCGTAAACATTCAAACGGGTTGCGGGTTGAAACATTTTATTTGACGGCAAAAAGTGCAATAAAGGATTTAGAATGTCCTAACAGGCTGCATCTGGGAATAGCTCCAGAGGTTAAACAAAAACTGAAAAAAAATATTGAAAGATATAGCCGTCCTTATATAATATTTGCTCCCGGCGGCGGAACAGATAAGAACAGACAGGGGCGTATTTGGAATATTAAAAACTGGAAAATCTTATCAGAAAAACTTCAAGAACATTGCGGTGGTACAATTTTTGTTTGCGGGAGTAAAATAGAACGAAAATATCACGAAAAATTGAGCGGAGAAAATGTTGTAATATTCTCGGGTGATTATAATATAGAGGAGAGCAGTGCATTATTTTCTCTTGGTGATATGATGATATCCGGAGATACAGGTCCTGTTCATATAGCTTCGGGGCATAATATAAAAACATTAGCAATTCTCGGTTCAACCTCGCCCGACAAAATCAAGCCGTACGGCAAAAACGGATATTATATCTCATCAAACGGTAATTGTAAGTACTGCTGGAGGAAAAAATGTCCTCACATAACCGCAGACATGAAATACACTCCCTGTATGGAAAGTATTACACCTGATATGGTTTTTAAAAAGGCAATAGAAATCCTTAGCTCAGATAAAGAGGTTGCGGAGAAATCCCAAAATTGACATGCGGCAGCGGGTGTGCCGCTCCGGCACACCCGCTGCTTTCTGCAAACTCTAAATGCAAGGATTAAATCTTGCGTTTTGAAGTCACTGCCAATTGTGATTGGTAGAATTTACTGTTCAGAATTTTCTTTTCAATGAGATTGGTTTCCTCAGTAGAGTCATTATACAGGCAAACAAGTTTATTTAGCCTTTTGCCGAGTGACGTATCTGCATATAATTTACCCGGAACTTTTAATATAGACCAGTAATATGCTTCTTTTTGCGTGGCAAGGGTTTCTTCTTCCATTGTGGCTCTTTTGGATTTGTGGAAACTTTCGTGAGCTATAAGACATGCTATTTCTTCTTTTGAAGCATTCCTAAATTTAGAATTTATCAAAATGTATCTTTCGCCCCAGTTATCTATGGAATTTACGGCAAAATGATTTCGATAACTGAAATCAATAAGAGATAAGTCATAAAAGATAATCTTGACAGAATTTTCTTGAAGATTAACAAAAACTTCTTCCGCCCCGATATTCTTCAATAGCCTGAGAGCAGCTCTTATATCATCATCCTGCGAAAAATTTTTTATATTACATGAATACGCACAGGTAGAGCTAAAAAGCAACATACAAAGAAGTGCCGGTAATATTTTTCTAAACATAATACACATCCTATTGGTTGACTATTAATAACTGGTCGATATACTTTATCCAATTCCTTGGTTGTGATAACGACACTTTTTAAATAAACTTTAGTAAAATGTTCAATTATGTTACAAATGTTAACAGATGAGAAATGTATTAAGGCTATCTTTTAGTAATGATAAACGGTTTTGGTAAATGATCTGTATTATCAATAATCAACAAAAAAGTGAGAATATTTGATTGTCAGCAGATAAATAGAAAAGAATTGAGTTTGTGGAAAAATTAAAATTTTTCGTCTTGAAATTCCTTTGCGCTCACAGAATTCAGCCTATAAGCCTTACGGCTTTTGAAGTGATTGTAGTGTTTTGCTCGCCCGAATAATCCAAGAAACGAAGTTGAAAGTCAGATTTTCGGATGAGGTGAAAATCATACGAATTTTTAAACATAATCCATTTACCCCCGGGTGAGATGATAGCCGTGTAAACTCCGGGGTACGGTTTCAAATCGGCAGACTGTGCCGACAGAGCCGACACCCGTTGCCGCATGTTAATTTTGGGATTTTTCCGCACCCTCGTTTGCAAAAAATAATATTTTTTGCAAATTCAAACGGTTATTTAATAGCAATCAAAAGAATATTAATCAAAATATACACTCACTGCAAGTAATACGGAAAAATAAATCATAAGGTTGCGAGCCTGATACATTCTGAACATAAAAGGGGCAGTTTTACCTTTTTCGATTTTATCCCAATTCTCAAACGGAAAATGATACCATTTCTTGTTCGGAACAGATAACGAACTTTCCGAATAAAGTTTTAAAGAGTTAATCAAATCCACAGCAAGAGGTATTGTCAAATATGTAATAAATATTTCCCAATCCGTAATATCAAAAATTCCTGCCAAAAACACCGATAGATAACCCGAAAACAACATACTTTTCTGGAAATTTAAAGCGGAAATATCCGACCTGAACAGATTAACAAAAGTATTTTTCCCTTCATTTCTATCAATTTCCCTATCCATAAAAGTGTCAGTAAAGAGCAGATTAACGGTAAAAATCATTATCGGGAGAGCCAATACAAACGGCTCAATTCCGCAATGCGAAGTCATTGTATAATACACCCCGCCGAACAAAATCGGACCGTAAGCAAGTGCAACCGCAAGTTCGGATAATCGATGATTGGACATAAACGGATACAAAAGTACAATCAAACCGCCCGAAACCATATAAAATAATACACCTGCTCCCGCTGCATAATATAAATATAATCCGATTATAAACGCCGTAAAACAATATAAACCCGCAACTTTTATAACATCAGAGAGCCTGACCGAATTGTTTAGCAAGTATCCGCATTTACCTTTTTGAGTGTTCTGCAAAGTTATATAATTATTCTCATCAACATATTTTTCCGGATTACGAAAATCGATAAAATCATCAAACAGGTTAGCCGCAAGATGAGCAAAACAAATCCCGATAAGAGCAAGAATACCGTTTATAAAATTTCCATCATTATCCAAACCGTATATAAAAATGACAAGCCACGCCATAAAAGACATCGGCAGAGCATACCATCTTGAGCATTCAAGCCAGAATTTAATCCTTGCAATCATTACAAAATCCCCCTGAGAGATTTAATATGTTCATAATCCGCCCCCGCCTCGAGCAATTCTTCAGCAGATAACCCGAACAGTGTAATAAGTTCCGCCGCACTCTCATTTTTTAAAATCCTATCAACAACAATCGATATTGCCTCTGTTCTTGAGATATTAGAGAGTTGATTGTGTTTGCCGAGTACAATACTTCTTTTCTTAGCTTTACCCATAACCGCCTCTGACTTCTTCGAGAGCAAGCAAAGCCGCTCCAATCATGCCCGAATAATTGCCCGCACTAGATTTTTTAATAACAACCGGAGCCGTAACAATTTCGGAATTAATTTCTTTTTCCATCTTATGTATATCAACAAATTGAGCCATAGATCCTGATAATACAAAACAATCGGGGTCAAACAAATTGGCAAGCCCGATTATACCGAGGGTGATATAATGCTGCCAGAGATTTAAAACCTCAATCATTTTTTCATTACCGCTATTAACCCCGTCTATAACATCATAGGTAGTAACATTGTTATCTTTCAGAATTTCTTCTGCAGTTATTTTTAGTGCCGTACCGGAGGCATAAATTTCGAAACAATCATAAGCACCGCAGGTACATTTTCTGCGCTTGTCGGGAAACATTTTAAAATGCATTTCTCCGGCAGCACCTGATTTTCCTTTATACAACCTGTTGTTCAATATAATTCCGCCTCCGACCCCTGTTCCCAGAGTCAGCATAATAGAATTGCGGCAGCCTTTTGAGGCTCCTGTAATATGTTCCGCCCATGCTGCTGCATTTGCATCATTCTCAACAAACACTTTTTTATCCGACAATTTTTGAAAATCAATCTCACGATAGTTTGATACAAGATTACCCGTAGAGCTGACAACCCGCGTATTCTCATTGTTTACCGCACCTGCTGTTGCAACTGCTATAACATCAATATCATCTTTATATTTATTAATCGCCGTTTCAAGCACATTTTTTATTCCCTCAATTGTTTTTGGGGTATGATTTTTTTCAATATCACCAACGATTTCACCAGTTTCGTCAACAATGGTATTATAGATTTTTGTTCCACCGATATCAAAGGCAAGTGCTTTTTTCATAACAACCCTCTATCTTTCAACAAATTTTTTTGTAATCAGCTGCGGTCTTGTAATTGCAGAGCCTATAACAACTGAGTGCGCCCCTAGTTCAAAGGCTTTATTTACCTGTTCCGGTTTCCAAATTCTTCCCTCAAGAATAACCGGCACAGAAGTTCTTTCTACAAGTTCTTTCAACAGTTCATAATCCGGTTCGGTGCTATCTGAAAGTGTTTCCGAAGTATACCCTGAAAGAGTGGTAGAGATAATATCGACACCTGATTCAGCACAAAACAATCCCTCGTCTAAAGCTGCAATATCTGCCATAGCAAGTTTTCCTGCCTGTTTTATCCTTAAAATAATATCGGATAGCAAACACCCTCCAGGTCTTGGTCTTGATGTCCCGTCAAAGGCAATAATATCCGCATCTGAGTCAATAAGAGAATTAACCTCTTTTAAGGTAGGAGTGATATAAACAATTCCTTTCCAATTATCAGGCAGACTCTCAGGCTTTGTCAAACCGATAACGGGGACATTAAGTTTTTTAGCATTTTTAACATCTCTTGCCCCCGCAACACGGAGTGCTGCCGCACCGCCGTTTACAACAGAGCGCATCATTGCAAACATACAATCTTCTTCATACAAAGGCTCATCAGGCATAGCCTGAACAGATACGATTACTTTGTTTTTTAATCCATTTATCATATTCGTATTTTACATTAAAAACAAAACAGGCTCAATATATGAACCTGTTTTTATTTTTGTAGAAAGGAAAGGTCTGATTAAGTTTTAATTTTGAACTAAGCTGCCTGAGCAGTTTGTTCGGGTGAATTTAAGCTATTCAAGGCATCTGCAGCAGCTGCAGCAACACCTTCATCAGCATCAGATTGAGCTATAGAATAGATAGTGCTTAAATCCTGTTTATATTCAGGGCGTTGAATATATCTTAACGAATCAATAGCGGCAGTTCTGACAGCCGGATTAGGGTTGGTCTTTAATTCATTGATAACCATAGCCGCAGCCGGTAAATCGGTCAACGGAACAACATTGCCGGATCGTTTTTCTATTTCGTCGCCGTATGTTTTTTGCAAGATAGCTGTTGTAAATAAAGCATATTCTTTATTGCGTTCAGCCTGTTCCAGAGGAGTTATAGTAGTAGCTAATGCTTCTTCTTCAGGAGTTAACTGATGCGGCAATTTAACCGAGTTCAAGTCCTTGCCCTGTAATTGAGCATTGTAGAGAGTCAAATCATTTTCAGCAATTTTATCTCTTAGTTGGAGCTGTTGTTCGGTAGGTCCTGCCAGTTTAGAGGAGTCAACGTCCATAATATCAATCAGCTTATTGAATACATCTTCCTGAACATAAGGAACAGCATCAGCCTCTTTTTCTAGACCTTTTCTTGCAATTTCTTCCATTTGCATAGCCTGCACGTCAAAATCCGGATTTGCTAAATTAGCAACAACGGCATTTGTATCGACAGCAGCCGGAGCCGGAGCATTATCGGCAGGTTGAGGAGCTGCCGTGGCAGGAGCAGGAGTCGGTTGCTCTGCCATTGGAGGCGGAACATTAGCCGGCTGTTGGTTTGGAGCAGGCTGCGGAAGAGCTTGCGGAGCCGGCTGCGCCGGTATCGGCGGATAATACGGCTGTGAATCGGCCTGTGGATAATCATAATAGTAACCTGCCTGAGGGGCATTTAATGTCGGAGTATCTAAATTAATCTGTACCGCATTATAACTTGGAGCAAATGCAGGTCTTTTTGGTCGGGTAACCTGCTGCGGATTATTCTGCTGCGGAGCCGCATAATTTTGAGGAGATTGAATCATTATAACACCTTTCCTAACTTTATCTACACATATAAAAAGTTTTTTTCTTAAAATAAATTGCCAAAAGATACACAAAACTTAACAAAAATTTATAATTTACTGATTAAGCTTGCCATTGTTGAGTTGCTGTAGGCGGAGCCGGAGGTGTCATAGGAGGAGCTACGTTTAAAGTAGGCTGGCTCAAGTTTAACTGTACTGCATTATAACTCGGTTTAAAATCAGGAACTTCTCCATAAACCGGAGCTTGTTGAGGAATGCTTGCATTAGCTGCAATGGATGTTGTCATTTTGTCGTCCTTTCAATACTATATCTTACGATAAACCTATTATCACATAGTGTAAAGCATCTAAAGATATTTTTTTGTCAAAAAATGAGCTTATTGTTACAAAATTTAATATTTATTACATTGTTTGTAATCGTACAAAACCCATGACGGACAGTAGTTTTCGGGTTTAGGATAAATACCTTATTGTTTTCAGATGAGGTAATAACCCTCCCTGTCCTCTCCGGAGTGGTAAATATATTGAGGGAATTGAAAATACATTTACCCCTGCGGGTGAGGGGAAATTGGGTTTGCCCTCTCCTTTTGGGGAGAGGGGCGGAGCGGGTGCTTGCGAGAGCGGCAGCGGGTGTAAAACGCTGTGCGTTTTACACGGTCTGCCGAGCGGCAGCGGGAACTGGTTCCCACCCGCTCCGCAACGGAGTCGGTGTTAACGATGTTGTCGTTAACACAACGCTCCGCAACGGAGTCGGTGTTAACGATGTTGTCGTTAACACAACGCTCCGCTTGCAAAGGAGTTGGCACTGTCTGCTCCGCAGGGGTGAGGGGGCGATTACGAAATATGTTTGATTTTGCCTCATCTACAATAATCACCTCCCGCAAGGTAATCACCTCACCTAAAAATCTGGTTCTCGTTCCTCGAACCGATTTTCTGCCCTCTCCGTCCGGAGAGGGCTTAAATCTTATTCCCCTCTCCTAACGGGGAGGGGAAATAAACCTTTACCCATTATCTCTTTACCCTTCTAGATGTCAATGTCAGCCATCATATCAACAAGTGTCTGAATAGTCGATTCCATTGTTACACTGTCAGATGTTTTTTGTTGTAAAAAAGCATTAATCTGGGGCATCATCTCTATAGCAATATCAAGTTTCGGGTTACTTCCGGGCTGATACATGCCAACATCAATCAAGTCTTTATTTTCACGATAAAGAGAGAGCATGGCTCTCATCTTGCCTGCTGCGGACTTGTGTTCGGGAGAGGCAATCGCAGACATAAGACGGGATATACTTCCAAGAACGTCAATAGCCGGATAATGGTTACTTTCTGCTACTTTTCTCGAAAGAAAAATATGTCCGTCTACAATACCCCGAACAATATCAACAATAGGGTCAGATATATCATCACCCTCCATAAGAACGGTATACAGGGCAGTAATAGAGCCTTTAGGGCTATTGCCGGCACGCTCAAGCACTTTCTGAAGCCATGAAAATATCGATGGCGGATACCCCTTCATTGTAGGCGGCTCACCGATAGACAGTCCGACTTCACGCCCTGCCATAGCACAACGGGTAACGGTATCTGTCATCAAGAAAACTTTTTTCCCTTGATCTCTAAAATATTCACAAACAGCCGTTGCCGTCAAAAGTGCTTTTTGTCTGATTAAAGGCGGCTGATCACCTGTTGAGCAGACAAGTACGGATTTTTTCATACCCTCAACACCGAGAGAATCCTCAACAAATTCCTTAACCTCGCGGCCGCGTTCGCCGATTAGAGCAACAACGTTAACATCTGCATCGGAATTTCTCGCAATCATACCGAGCAGCGTACTTTTACCGACACCCGAACCTGCAAACAGCCCCAAACGCTGTCCGCAGCCCATTGTCAAACAACCGTCAATTGCACGGACACCCGTTGAGAATTGTTCGGTTATAATCGGACGCTCAAACGGTCCGGGGGGCTGACCTTCAATATTTCGCCACAAAGCACCCTCCGTATTAAGCGGTTTTCCGTCTATCGGCTCTCCCATGGGATTTATCAAGCGACCGAGAAGAAAATTCCCGACAGGGATGCATACAGGACTCCCGGTTGTTTCAACAAGACTTCCCTGACCAATACCAGCTCCATCAAGCAAAAGCAGCAACTGAGCAACCTCACCCTTAAACGCAACAACTTCCGCCGGTTTCTTTTTCCCGTCATATGTTTCTATATAGCACAAATCACCGATTTTTAATCCGGGAAGTTTAACTTCAACTGTCAGACCGAGCAATTTTGATACAGTCCCCTTAAACTGGTAAAGCCGTGTTTCCTCTAGTTTATCGTGAACTTTGTTTTTTAACATGTCCATATATTCTTCGTAATTTGCAACCATATAGATTATTTTATCATATTTTGTTAAACGTGTTAAATCATTTCACATAAAAGAAATTCCATGCAAGCGGCTGTCCGAGATTATCAACATCAAAAACCTGCATGACATATCTTCCGGCGCTATGCAAAACAAAATTGTTGTAATAATAGTACATATTTTGTTTCATAATCCTGTAATCACCCGTCCAAACTATGGAATACCCGCCACGGGGTACATTATCACCCGCTTTGAATACCTGCACACGAATAAACTCACTTTTGATTTTATCGGGTGTGTAAAATAAGTAATAGATCTTTTGTCCAACCTCAAAATTTCTCGATGCATTCATAACGTTATGAATTGTAATCGGTTCTTTACTGAATAATATTCCGGGTTTTTCTTTATCTTTGCAGCCTGAAGTACAGACTAACAGTAACAGAAATAACACCAACAATTTTATATATTTAATCATTTTTGTAATTGTTTAATCTTATTGTTAACAGCGTTAATTAAGCCCTGGTCATGCTCTAATTCAACATATTTTTTGAAGTTCTCAACCGCTTTAGAATTATTATGCTCGTACTCATAAGACAAACCGAGTGCATAATAAGCATATGTATAATTTTCATCAATAATAACAACTTTGCTGAAACAATCAATTGCATCATTAAGTTTGTTGGAATTAGCATAAACAAGCCCGAGATTGAACCAGCCGTCGGCATATTTATCATCGCATGTGATAGCTTTTTGATAATATTCGCCTGCTTTTGTTAAATCCTTATCAGCTTTATATGTATTTCCGATTTTAAGCAGGGTTTCTTTGCTGTCAGGCTTGATAGCAAGTGCTTTTTCGTATGAAGTAAGTGCTTCTTTAGTATTTTTAGATTTTGTATATTTATCACCCGCTGCCATTAGAGAGGCAAATTCCGCATCTTTATCGGCGGTCGTTTCTGAAATCGCCACTAAATCAGTGCCTGATAACGTTTCTTTAAAGGCATTGTAAGCATCTTTGTAATCATTATTTTTCGGTGCAAGATCGACAGCTTTCTGATAATTTGCCAGAGCAAGTGCATTATTTTGTTCATTCTGATAAGCAAGAGCCATGCCAAAATACGCAGACGGCTCATTAGCATTGATTTTTATGACCTTTTCAAAACAGTTCCTTGCCTCCTCATTTTTTGTTTCATCATTGAGTTTAAACCCGTACTCAACAAGTGCTGCACAAAGATTGGTTTTAATAATCTCATCATCTTTTATTGTAAGCACTTTTTCATAAGCTTCAATTGTTTCAGGGTATTTTTCCTGAGCATGCAGGGCTATTGCACGATTGTAATTTACCCCGAAATCATCGGGCGAGTCTTTCAATAAGATATCATAGTATTTAACAGCACTATCAAAATCACCCTTTTTATGATAACAAAAAGCTAAATCCTTAATAGTATCTTTATCAGTTGAATTTTTTTCATAAGCTTTTTCGAAATTTTCAATAGCCAAATCCATATTATCAGTTCTTTTGTATAATGCGCCAAGATTTATGTAGCCGTCTATATCATCAGGAAAAGCTTTAATATAGGAATTATACTGTTTAACAGCCTCATCGTCTTTTTCCTGTGCGGAAAGCAGATTAGCATAATCCAGTCTGAATTCATTCATATTCGGAGCGAGTTCAAACAGCTTATCATAAGTTTTTTCTGCCTCCCGGTATTTTTTTAAACATTGGTAAGAAAGAGCAAGCTGTGCAAGCGATTTAACACTGCTGCTGTCATTTTCGACAGCTTTTTCAAGCATTGCTACAGCTGCATCATATTTTTTTGTTTTAAATAATGCCGTACCGTATTTTGAATATTCTTTAAATCCGGAAGGATTTTTTTCATACATTAATGCAAAGATTTCGCATGCCTGTTGGGGTTTATCGTCCATATAATATGCCTCGGCAAGGCTTGCACGGGCATCGTCATTATCAGGATACAACTCCAAAAATTGAGTATAATAATCCTGTGCGTAAGAATATTTTTTTTGAGCAAGCAAAACATTTGCAATATTTACCAGATTATATTTATATTCAGGACACAACTCAGCAGCTTTCCGGTAGACGATTAAAGCATTTTCATTATCCCCGAGTGTCTGATAAATACTTCCCAGACTGATATAAATAAAAGCATCATTCGGTCTTAGCTCAATAGCTTTTTTATAAGCATTTATTGCATCCTCATACTTTTCAATATTTGTATATAAACCGCCGAGCTTTGTATAAAGCATAATATCGTCATCATTATTAACCTCGATAGCTTTATGAATTAATTTAATAGCTCCTGAAATATCCTGTTTACATTCGCATACACCTGCCTGCTGATAATACTGATGGGCAGCCTTGGTCATTTTTGCCTGCACACTGCCTGAAAACATTATTAATACAGCAAATGCAACTATTCCGACATATCCTTTATTCATTTTAATCTTTCCTTATTTAACACACATGATTACATATTATAGCTTAGTTTATAAAGTAATGCCATGAGCTTTACATAAAATATCAAGCTCATTCATTTTTTGAACAACAGCCTTCGCCAGAGAATTTATTTCCAGAGTTTTATTAAGTTCGGCAGCTTTCTGATAAAGTTGATGCGCCTTGACAATATTATCTTTTTTATCATTAGAATTGCCGGCTGCCTCACGCAGGCAATCACCTGACATTATATATAATTTAGCAAGCTGATATTGAATATCATAACCTTTAGCAATAGCTAAAGCCCGGTCTATATATATCCTTGCAGAATCGTAATCTTTGAGAGAAAGATATATTTTACAAATCAATTTATCAAATAACAGAGCAAAATAATGGTTACAGATTTCAGGTTTTTGAGCTATACTTAATGCCTTGAGCGCAATATCAAGGGCCTGCTGCTTATCTACCATAATTGTTGCCTCAGCTGTCAAATACCAGCCTAAAAGCACACCAACCGCATTCTTTTCTTTTGCGAAATATTCTATTTGCTTTGTGTAAATATTAATTGCATTTTGAGCCGATTGCGTTTGAAGAATTATTTTGCCGAGTATAAGTTTTGAAATATTTTTTGTGAACTTATCATTGATATTATCCGCAAATTCAGCTATTTTAAACAATTCTTCCATATCAATTTTTTCTCTGTCAGTAAAGAATTTATTTAACAAGCTTATAAGGTTAAGTCTTGATACAACGAATGAGTTAATAATGTCTGAATTTTGATAAATTTCAAATATATCATTGAGAATTTTGTCCGACATTTTTATATTGCCCTTGATAGTATTTGCAAGAGCAAGTTCTAATTGCAGATTGCAGGCAAACTGTTTATCTTGAATTCTGTTAGCCTCCAGAATTTTGAATAATTCCGCAATAATCTTGAAAGCTCTTTCATTACCCTGTCTTGTCAAAGCTTTAGCCAGCTCAAACAGTACCAAAATCCAGCTTTCAAAAACTTCTTTTTCGCTTATAACTTTGTAGTTTGAAGATTTTCCGGCAAGTGTCATTTCAATGACCGGAATAATTTCATTTTCCGCAATATTAACAACTTCCCCAAAGTTACCGATATTGTTAAGTGCTTTTAATTTTCTGGATTTAATAACCGCAAATTCAATTGAGTGCGGATTGTCAAACTTGTTAAGCACGTTATCAACACACTCCACAACGCCGTAGTAGTTTTCATTTTTCATAGCACATGAAGCAATATATCCGAGCAGATCAATTTCTTCATAAACAGAAATCGGCTCACAATTGAGGGCATTGGTAAGGAATTTTATAGCTTCATTCGGATTTGATGCTTCAAGAAGTTTTCCGCTCTGAATATAAATATTTTTCTTAATATTATCGGAAGATTTTATAACATTATTTTCGACGATTTCAAGTATCTGTTTTTGAGCGGTAACAAACAAACTTGTATCACCGACATAAGATGCGGTTTGGACTCCTGTTGTCCAGATGCTTAAATACTGTTGGGTGTAGCCCATATCCTTTGCAATAAAGCTTAAAACCGCAAATGAAGAAAGATGATAATTTTGTAACAGTACAAATAACTGTTCGCACACCTGCTTATATGTTTCTTTATCCCTTTTTAGTTCTTCTATAACCAAATTCCAGATATTCATACTCTTAAATTCATAAGTAACATTGGATAATGACACCAG
>JAJPXE010000131.1 GCA_021205645.1 Candidatus Gastranaerophilales bacterium
GATTTTAACCAATAATGCCGTTGAATGTAACACAATACTAATTGTGTTACATTCGTCCAAAGCGTTGAAACACAACAAGGAAAAGGAAAACAGGAAAAACAAAGGGAATCACTCACAAATGGGAATGTCGTCATCACAGGCAAGATTGCTCACCTTAACAGGCAGAATGCATGACATAGAATACAAAGCAGCCCGGCTTGAAGCTCAAAAACTTCAAATGGCGAACGAATCTTCGCGTGTTTATAACGAATATCTCAATGCACTTGATGCAACCAAAATCCAGTATAAATCCCTGACTACCGATGGCAGCGTAACATATTTTGATGCAACTTTGAATGCTATGGAAAACGGTATTATAACTGATTATTCAGGTGAAACATCAAGTGAAACACTGTTCTTGCAGAATCAGGACGGCAAAATAATTGTTACACCCGCTGTTGCAGCTGAATACGGACTGAGCGAATCCGGTGATCTGGGTACTTTAGATGAATACTTAACCGGTTTAGGTTATTCAAAAACTCAGATTGCACACGAAAATCTCGTCACTTATACAGATTATACAAGCATTGCCTCTGCAGCACCTGTTGAAAATTACACTTCTAAAACATCTGATATTACTTCTCAAAGTTATTCAATTGATTTATCATCTATAAATCCTACTATAACAGAAAGTGCTATCACCGAAAGTTCAACAGCAACGGCTAATGCATCAACCACATTCGCTCAATTAGGTATTACAAATACTTCATATACAATTTTAGATGAGTATTATAACTCATTAAGCGGCAGTTCGTTGAATACAACGAGCACAATAAATGATTTACTTACCGCAATCAATACTTCATTACAAACACAGTACGGCACTTCCGATACATACGCATCAATCGAAAATGGAGTCATAACTATCGCTGAAGGTGCTATAGACGGTAATCTTGCAACAGCACTCGGAATTACAACAACAACCGGCACGACACAAACAAGTTTAAGCGGCAGCACAACACTGGGAGAATTAGATGGTGCAACAGGCAGTTCGTATGAGCTTGTAGTTTTAAGCTCATCAGTATCTGACATTGACGGAACACCTTATTTAATTTCAAGTGCGGAAGATTTGGCAAACATCAGCAGCCTGACAAACAGCTATTCATATTTCATTCTGACTTCTGATATTGATTTGAGCGGCACAAGTTTTAGTTCACAATCACTAAGTAACGCAACTTTTGACGGTAACGGTCACACCATATCAGGATTGACTACGGCATTATTCAGCAGTGTATCAAATTCAACAATACAGAACCTGAATGTCAGCGGTAATTCAACATCTCAAGCTATCCTTGCAGATAGCGCAGGAGACGGCACAACAATCCAAAATATAACTGTAAGTGGTTCTGTCAACTCTACAGCATCTAGTACCGGTGCACTGGTCGGCAGTTTGAGCGGAAGTAATATAACAGTTACAAATTGTTATTCAAGTGCTGACGTAACATCAACAAATAGCAGCTCAATCGGCGGTCTTATCGGTGGTGGAAGCGGTTCATCTTCTTCATATATTGAAATCACCAATTGTACGGCAACAGGAACCGTCACAGCTAACGGAACATCCGGTACCGGAGTCGGCGGTCTGGTCGGCAGCATTGGCTATTGTAATTTTACTAATTGTACCGCAACAGGTGATGTTTCATCAGTAGCTACAAATACTGTTGGTGGCTATGTCGGCGGACTGGTAGGCTGCTATATATCCGGGGGAACTATGCTCAACTGTATAGCTTCAGGTGATGTTACAGGCACCGCTAATACCGCTCATGTCGGCGGACTGGTAGGTGGTTCATGGACGGGTGAGAATCGAATCACTATTTCAAATAGTACGGCTACCGGCACAGTCAGCGGCGAATCTCGTTCCACCGAACAGATAATCGGCTATGGCGGTGTTAATCTTAGTAATACAGGAGATGATGCAGATTTAAGCGGTCTTACTTTAGGAGCAACAAGCAGTGCTTATAATAATACCAATTTAATCTCAACATTGACTTTCAGCAGCTCGACAACACTGGATGAGTTAAAAAGCAGCATCAGCAGCTACGGCAGTTTATCAAACAGCGGAACTACTTCTACGATTAGCTGCTCAAGTTACGCATTATACGGTTCATTGATGGATAATTTATATAGCAGCAAGAGTGGTACATCATACAGTGCAAACTATACACCGTCAGATGAAACTATTATCACCGGAGCTTCAAGCAGCACTCTGACATATTCTGAGACAGTCACTACAGGTACTAAACTGACAAGCTCTATCTCTAAAAATGACCTTGCAGCTATACTGACCGATGAAATTGCTAACACCTACTCCGATACATCAGAATACAGCAGTATCCAATCAGCAATATCAAACTTGTTCAGCAGCCTTACAAATCTTGAACTGGCAAGCCTTGTTTATAACCTCGGAAATAACAGCACATCTCTTATCAATGCTTTAACATCTGCATACTCCTCAGGCTCAATCAGCAAAAGCAGCATTTCTTCATATTTAAATCAATATTCTGATTCGGCTTACAGCAACGATAATGTTGTGTTTAACTCAACAGATTCATACACAAGTACAGTCGACGAAAGCAGCATAGACTACGGCAACGCTCTGCATATCCCGACAATCAGCGGTATCGCATCCAATGTTTATGTTGCTCTGATTGAAGCAGGCTACAGCGATGTATCGCTCTCTGATATAACCTCCGCACTAACCTCTAAGCTCGGAGATGATAATGATTCTAACAATTTAATTCTGGCAAATATAAACAAAGCAGCTGCGGACTACATCAACGGTGACACTTCTTATGCCAGCGACATCGCAAGTATATACAACTACCTTATCAACGATGCAGTTTTGAGTATTACTGATAATTATTCATCAGGTGATTACGATATTTCAAGAGATGTATCCGGAACATGCAGCTATACATACGGAACCTATCAGGTAGATGAGCCGACATATACATACGAATGGGATTACACAGACAGTGAAATCGCAAGTGCGGTAGCTGTCTGGACAATGGCTCAAAAAGGGGTTATCATCGCAACAGATGAACAGGCAGCAAGCACTACGTGGCTTACTAACATGATAAATACCGGCGAAGCTGTATTCACGACCTTTGATCCGACACAACTTTCTTCACTCGGCACTATGACAGAAGAAGAGATTCTTGAAATGACTGATTCAGAATATGAAGATATGATGGGCATTGTAAACACAAGTGTTGCGGTTAATACTTCACTCAGAGAAGTTTCTGACGAAACAAATCTTAAAAAGGCAGAGGCTAAATATGAAGCTGATATGAAGAAAATCGACCGCAAAGATACAAAATACGATACTGATATAGCTGCACTTGAAACAGAAAGAAGTGCACTTACTGACGAAATAGAAACATTAAAAACAGTAGCAAGCGATAACGTTGAAAGAACATTCAAGTTGTTCTCGTAAGATTAGATGTTTTATCTTTGAACTTTAAATACCTTAAACACTGTTTCACTCTGTCATATCCGAGCATTATACCTAATATAAAATCCTGTTCGGGCGACAGCTCATTTAATTTTGGATTAAACGTTTTTACCACATCTACACAAGCTTTCTCTCCGAAATATACATTTATTTTATCTTTCGGAATATCGTGGATAACATAATCTATCTGCTCATTTTTTAAGCGGTCCTCTATAGGCTCTCTGTATTTCGATTTTTCGGTAGTTAATATTAAGTTTCTTAAACCCTTTTTATACTCATATATATGATGATGAAACACCCTTAAATCGGAATATTCAGCTAACTGTTCCGGAGTTATAACCGTTTTCGCTTTGAATGTATTTGTACTGTTTTTATTGCTGTGATTGTTATAAAACTGTCTGTTTGCCGTATAATTGTTGATTGCCTGAATTTTCATTGTATCCCCTTAATAATGTTAGCCCTGTCTAACAATATTAAGATATAACAAACACACACCCTAGTCAAGAATAACAGGAATAAACTATATATATGTTAATATTTGTGTTAGGTCTTTTTCTTTAATTATTATATTTGCCTCTTTTTCCAAAGCAGGTTTGCCGCAGAATGAAACACGTTTTGAAGCATATTTGAACATGCTTAAATCGTTTGCACCGTCACCGGCAACAATGGTATTGTCATAGCTGACATTAAGAAGTTTTTGCAGAGTTTGCAGCATCATACCTTTGCTTTCTGAAAACATCATCTCACCGCCGGTAAATCCTGTCAAAACTCCGTTTTTTGAATGTAAAATATTTGAGAATTCAGCGTCAAGTCCGATTTTTTGTGCAAACGGTATTGTTGCATTCTTAAACCCGCCGGAAAAACAAACAACCTTATAACCCCTATCCTTTAATGATTTAACGGTTTGTTCCGCACCTTTCATTACGGGAAGATTTGCGCAGATATCATTAACACGTCCGACTTCCAGCCCTTTCAACAATGATACACGCTTTTGCAGGCTCTCAAAAAAATCTAACTCACCCCGCATTGCTCTATCGGTTATTTCTTTTACCTGCCGTTCAATACCAATCTCACGTGCCAGAAACTCCAGTGTTTCGCCATCCATTAACGTGGAATCATAGTCAAATACAGCTAATTTCATATCTATTCCTGTGTCGTTAATTTAACGTATTTTGAGCCGTGCACGCCCTCAATTTTATCTATATTGCACAATGTTGTGTCATTAACTTCTGAATCCACGTTTATAACCATTATAGACTCTGTTTTATGCCTGTCATTTTTCTGAACAACGTTCATGGATCCAATATTTATATTATTTTCGCCCAGAACCTGTGCAACTTTAGCAATCATAGACGGCTGATTAAGGTGTGGAACGATGAGCATGTGTTTTTCAGGACGAATACTTGTTTCATAATCATTGATTTTGACAATCCTTGGAATATCTTTAGCAACCAGAGCTCCTGCAACGGTAGTTACAGCCTTATCTGTTGTTAGCTTAACAGTTAACAGTCCTGCAAAATTACACTTCGCCTTTGAGCGTGAAGAGATAATATCAATTCCTCTCTTTTTAGCCAGAACAGGTGCATTAACGTAATTAACGCTGACTAATAATGATGACAGAGCACCTTTTAGAACAGCAACTTCAAGCGGTTGAATATCTAAATCCGAAAGGTCGCCCTGAGCCGTTATTTCGATTGACTTAATAACTCCGCCGGCAATTTGCATTGCAAGTTCGCCCGAATTCTCCGCTATCTGCATATAATCCTTTACGGGTTCTAATTTGTCAGGTCTTAGTGACGGTATATTTACAGCTGATGATGCCGAACCGCCTGTGAGGACTTCTTTTATCTGTTCCGCCACATCTATTGCAACATTAAGCTGTGCCTCCTGTGTGCTTGCACCCAGATGAGGAGTTAATACTATATTTCCGCTTGTATGTATAAGCGGACAACTGTCAATATTAGGTTCGTTTTCGTATACGTCTATAGCTGCAGCGGCTACCTGAGCGGACTCAATAGCTTCTTTTAAGTCCTGTTCATTGATAATTCCCCCTCTAGCACAGTTTACAAGCCTTACACCCTTTTTCATTTTTTTGATTGTATCTTTATTTATCATATTAACAGTATCTTTTGTTTTTGGAACGTGAACCGTTATAAAATCGCATTTACACCAGAAATCATCCAAATTCTTAATATATTCGCATCCTGTTTTTTCAACCAGTTCTTTTGAGGCAAACGGGTCAAACACGACAAGTTTCATTCCCAGAGCCAGAGCAACTTCTGCAACATGCGAACCTATTTTGCCAAGACCTATTATTCCCAGTGTCTTGTTATAAAGCTCACAGCCGGTGAATTTTGAGCGTTCCCATTTACCGTCTTTTGTTGAAAGCGCAGCAGGAACAATGTTTCTTGCCATTGCAAGCATTAGTGCAATTGTATGTTCGGCTGCCGCCATTGTATTGCCGTCAGGTGAGTTGACCACTATTATACCGTTCTGTGTTGCCGACTCCAAATCAATATTATCGACTCCGACACCTGCCCTGCCGATTATTTTAAGGTTTTTGCCCGCCTCAATTATTTTAGGAGTAACTTTTGTCTGGCTTCTAACCATCAGTGCATCATATTGAGGAATTATTTTTACCAGTTCATCTTCCGGCATCGTCGGCAAAAAATCCACTTCTGCTGCCGGAGAAATAATGTTTCCGGCTGTTTCATTTATTTTATCGGTTACCAATACTTTCATTATATCTCCTTTAACCCCTCAATAAGTGTACGTACACCTTTACCTAATTCAAAATCATGCCCGAGTTTATCAAGAGTTGCTTCTAACGCTCCGAGCGCAGCTATCAAATCTCTGTCGCAGACAAAACCCAGTGTTCCAATTCTGAATATTTTATCTTTTAATTTGTTCTGTCCGTTGGCAACAACAATATCATAATCTTCTTTCATAATTTTTCTTATATCCGGAACAGACAGCCCCTCCGGCGGAACAATTGATGTTATTGAGCAGCTTGCATTCTTATCATCTTTAACCAGCAGTTCAAGATTAATAGCTTTAAGTGCTTTTCTTAAAGCCATTGCATGTCTTTTATGACGTGCATTCATGTTTTCAATACCTTCTTCTTTAATCATTTTCAATGCCTGATTTAATCCAACAATCAGGTTTACCGCAGGAGTGAACGGAGTCGTATCACCGTCAACAGCTTTTTTATGTGCTGCCCAATCAAAATAGAATGACGGGTGTTTGCATTGTTCATACACTTTCCACGCTCTATCATTTGCAGTTAAAAAAGCAAGTCCGGGAGGTATCATAAATCCTTTTTGGGAGCCTGAAACTAAAACATCAATTCCCCATTCATCAGGTTTACAAGGCATTGCACAAACGGAGGTCACACCGTCGACCACAGATAAAGCCCCGTGTTCTCTTATAATTGAGCACAATTCTTTAACATCATTAGCCGCACCTGTAGAAGTCTCACTATGAGTCAGTGTGACAATTTTTATATCTTTATTGACATCTTCTGCAAGGCGTTTTCTTACAACTTCAGGGTCAATCACCTGACCTGCTTCGACTTCTATTTTTTCAACATCAGCCCCGATAGATTCCGCAATCTTTGCCCAGCGGTTTCCAAAATTTCCTAAAGAAAGACACAGAACATGGTCACCCTCGTTGACAAGGTTCTCAAGTGCTGCGCACATAGCCCCCGTTCCACTAGAGGTGTATACAAAAACATCATTCTTTGTTTGAAAAACATATTTTAAATTAGCATAAACTTCTTTTAATATTGAGGAGAATTCGGAGCTTCTGTGTCCGATAGGATGTTTTGCTATCTCCGTCATGACTGTTTCAGGAACCGGTGTCGGACCCGGTATCATTAAAAATGCTTTATCTTTCATTTAATTCTCCCCTTCTTTTATAAATTTTTATATCTTGTTCTATGATTTTAAGATAGTTAAGAATAAAAATCAATAAGAGTCTGTGTAAAAAAACCGAAATAGACATGTTGGCGATATGAATAAGGCATTAGCCCCCTCACCTGCGGAGCAGTTGCACTGTCCGCTCCGTTTGCGAAGCTCATAAGCTCATTTCCGCGGGAGAGGGCAGAATTTCTTTGCGAACGAAGCGGCAGACTGTGTCTGCTCCGCTTGCGGGAGCGGCAGTGGGAACTGGTTCCCACCCGCTCCGCACACCCGCTGCCGAGAGTGAGCTTACAAATTCGGGTGAGGTGATAACCGTGTAAACTTCAGAATACAATACTTTCCTATTTACCCCTATTTACCCTCATTTACCCCTGCAAATTAACTAATCAACCAGATGAACTTCGTAGCTGCCGTTATTAAACTCAAAAGTTATTTTGATAATCTCACCCTTATAACTGTCAGGCGGCGGTGAATATAACGGCATACGCATCATCATTTTGTAGACCTCATCGTTTAAAGTCTTGTTTTCGGATTGAAACGTAAATGCCCTGTTTATAAGTTTTCCGTCAGAATTAACCGAGAACTGTATTCCGCACTTGCCCGAGCCCTGTATAGCAGACGGGGAAAGACGGGAAAACAATGCATTCCTGAGGTTTACCTTATATTGAAACGCCTCTTTTTTTGCTGCCTGTGATTTTGCCGCATCGGTAGCTTTTTTTGCTTCTGCGGCTTTACGTTTTGCCTCAGCCGCTTTTTTTTGTGCCTCAAGTAGTTTTTGAACATCAGTTGAATTTTTTGTTTCCGTATTTTTATTTTTTATGGTTTGTTTTATTTGCGGTGGTGTTGCAACAACCGGTGACAGATGCTTAACACTTACATTATCGGTGTATTGAATTTTCGGCGGTTCAATTTCACGAACCTGTGATACAGGCGGTGTGTTATTCCAGAAAGTATCAATATCTGGTATTTTAACTCTACTGTGCTTTAGCGGAGCCGGATTATCCGTATTGACGATAGGATACGGTTCAGAGCTCGCAAAAAAGAACAACACCAGTGCCGATAAAATTAAACAGCAAATAAAAAATAACAGTGCAAAAATACTTATGTTATATTTTTCAAGTAGTGACATTTCTGAAAGTTTTTCAGATTTTACCGGTAAAATCTCCTCAAAACAATCGTTGCCGCACCCGCAATAATCCGGTTTTTTATCAAATTCTTCGCCGCATTCACTGCATTTAAACATAGAACTCTCCTATTTGTGTGTTTTCACCCGCTCATAATCCGAATAATCGGACGGAGAACTGTATTGAGATGTTGTCCAAATATAAAATCCTCCAGTTACGTTTGTTATAACCCGTTTTGTTCCCGCCGGGAAATTTAATATCGGTTTATGCTGATAACTTAACAGAACCGGTTTTATCGCTCTGACAGCAAGGTCGGTATAAGACGGATTTGTGGACCAGACCTTTATATTAGACATATTGCCGTATTTATCTACCGTAAAAGTAAATCTAAAGCTTGTTCCGAGCGGCGCCCGAATTTGCGAATCTTTCATAACCTGATTTTGCAGATTGCTCCGCCAAATATTCCACGCAATAATTTCTTCCTGTTCGGTTAATTCTTTTTTAGGAGTGGAATCAGCTGTTTTTTTTATCTCTTGCGGGGGTGGAGCATCCTGTTTTTGAGTCTTTTGAGGAGCAACGGACGGTTTATTATTAACAGGTTGTTTCTGTGGAGCTTTAGCGGTTTGAGGTGCAGATTTCGGTTGCAGAACCGAATTAACTCTTTTCTGCGGTTCGGAATAAACTCTTTGAGGAGAACTGACCGTTGGCGGCGACTCAACTTTTGCAGGTAAAGAACTCACATTTGAGAAACCGATGCTTGATATGGGGATATCTTCTTCTACAAACCGGTGATATTCATCCGTAAACATAGCCTGTTTATGCAGTGAGGGGTGCATAATACCGACCAGAACCGTCACGGCTGTCAGAATACCAATCAAAAACAGTATAACCAGATTTTTCCCCATGTTTTTGTCCTAACAAAATCAATCCTTATCGATTTTAGCAATAAGTTCTTCACCAGCATAAATCTCAAATTTAGTCTGGCTCAACATATAAGTTTCCGCTATCAACAGTGCAGTCGGAACCAGTGCGGCTATTATACTGAGCAAAATCCCCTGCAAATCACCGCCGATTTCGGTAAAGAAGTATGATGTGTTCATTGTAAACTCAATAAAAATAATTGAACATCCTATTACAAGCGAGCGGGTCTGTTCGCTTACTAATTTATTAACCCCCTGTATTCCGAAAATATCGACACCGTGTACAATATAATTACTAAAACCGTCCTGCTTAATAACGTTTGAACCCTGTATTTTCTTCGTTGCAAGAAACGCATTAACAAAAGAGAAAAACGCAAAAATTATCAAAAACGTAGCAAGCACAAGGAACACCGGACTTAATCTAAGCCCTGAGATCCTGACCCAGCCTGCCGCATCGGGAAAACACATTGCAAGAGTGTTTGAAACACCATAAGCAAGAAACGGAGCGGTTAAAATCCCCAGTACTGTTTCACCTGCGGATTTTAATTGAAGATTAAACAATTTGTCTTTTATATTTCGGATTTTTGCATTACTCAATGAATTGATGTAATACTCAATCCAACTCCGGTACTCGTTCATAACAAGCTCAAAATCTTCACGGTATTCGTATTTGTTTAATTCAAAAGACAAATTTTGTCCGCTGCTTTTAAAATATCCGCACGCACAGGACAATACTACGGTCAAACCCGTAAAAAACAGTGAAATCAATATCGCAAATATAAGATTAATATTTATATAATATAGAAGATTTATTGTATAAATTCCTGCAAAAAACACTGACGAAACAACAATCAGAAAATTCTGCGCCGGAGCGGCAGACGGATTCGAATGGATTTTATTCTGAAACATTGTATATATTCCCTGTTTTAGGGTTAATGCAAGTCCGAAAACAATAAGTGCAAATATTGCCAGTATTTTGATATTAGTCGGAAGATGAATAAAATTCTTTGTTTCCTCAATCTCAAGCCCCGTCAAATAGTTTGCAAGCCCGAATGCCGTAACCAGAGAGCATAATAATAATGAGATATGAACAAAAACCGACTCCTTAAAATTTAATGAAATACGGTTTTTTAAATCATTTATTGCAAAACCTGTTTGTTTCACGACACTGACTCTTTTTTCTTCAATTTCAGCTTTTGCTCTGTCCGCATCGTTTTGAGTATAGCTTTTTGTTCCGGAAGATATTTTAAAGGAAATAAACTCATCGCTGTCGGCAATCATGAGCTTGCATACTTTATCAAATTCAAGTTTTTGACCTATCGGCTGTCCTTTAAAAAGTATTTTTGTATTGTTAAAATTATTGAGCAGGGTGCATCTGTTCGTGTTTGAACTGTATTGCAAGGTTAGGATAAAATCAAATCCCGCATTCAGTACAAAATCACAACCTGCATTTGAACCTATATTAATTATTTCTTTATCAATAAATGTTTTTTCATTATTTTTTGACGATATTGTAACAACCATTATTTATCCTTTCATATAAAACTTATCTTCCGAGTGCGTTAATAAACTTACGGAGAGATTTATCAACATTCTGTTCCGGTGCAAGAATGAGTTTTTGTTCGCCAAGAACAGGATTGAGCTTTTCTTTTACCATATCAAGTTTTTGCGGGTGTGCAAACAAAAACATCATAACAACATCGGGTGCATATTTTTTTGCACTCAAAACATTCTGCGGAAATGTATCCCAATTTATTTGTTTTGAAGTGTCGCCTTCGTTTTCTAGGTCGCCTATCACAACTATTGCCGGAGTATATCCGTCTTTCTGCATCGCAAGAGCATAACTGAACGCTTTTTTTATACCATCGCCGTATGCCGTTCCCATTGCTTCCGGTTCGTATTTAGTAAAAGCTTCCATAGATTTTGTAATTGCACTTGAGCTTTGTGGAGAGCCCTCGTATATCATATATGCCTCCTGCGAAACTTTTATTATTTTAATCTGATCTTCAGGATCCAGTTGAGAGCATATTTGTTTCAGAAACTTTTTCTGAAGCGGCAGTTTTTTTTGATTTGAGGCTGATGAATCGACTACAAACATTACTGCCGCCGGATTAAAGTCATCGACTTTGATATTTTTCAGCCCTGACAGAACAAGTTTTGCTGCAATACTTATGCAGAGTATGATTATTCCTAAAGTAATAAGTCTTTTATTATTCATATTGGCACCTTTATTCAAATGTCTTTATATATAATATCACAACTACTGTTGATATGGCACGACTTTCATCGGTTTTGTCAGGATAACGTTTATAACGGTACCTGCAGGTATTTCGGCATCTTCACCTTTCTGCATGGCTGCTGTAACAAGCCCGCCGCCTCCGCCTACACTTGCGCCGACTGCAATGCCGGAAGCAATATCACCACCCGTAATCAATGTGTACAACACACCGGAAATTAGCCCTGCGATAGCTCCGCCGGCAACATTTTTTATCACTTTTATCGCACGATTGCCTTGAGCTTTTAGCGTAACAACATTGGTTGTCAAAGGAATTAAATCACCACTAGGCAAAAGTAATTGATTAAAAGTTATAGCCATTTGTCCGTTGGAATATAGATATCCAGCGCTTTTACCTTCTACTGCATTGCCGTATAATATACTATCCCTGGGGGCAATCAGCTTCCCGTTATAAATCCAATCATCAATCAGCACGGCAGATATTGTGTCATTCTGAGCCAGACTGCCCGAGCTTATGGAAGATTGTAACATTGCTTGGATTTCAGTTCCCTCTTTTATGTATAAAATATCAGCATTTAATTTAGTATTTTTCGTACCGGATTTATCGTCCAAAATTAGTTCTTGAGGTTTAATAGTTTCCTTATCATATTTGGACGGGTTCTTTTTTGCACGTTTTACACGGGGTTCGGATTTTATTTCCGTTTGCTGCGGCTCAGCTTCCTGACGGTCAAATTCTTCCTGTGCCTCATCGCTGAAATCATACATTGTATCAGCAGAATAAACAGGTACAGACAACAGCATCACCGGCATTATCAAAAAAAATACCGTCAGAAATATATTTATAAACTTTTTACTTATTCTTAATCCGTCCACAATATACT
>JAJPXE010000003.1 GCA_021205645.1 Candidatus Gastranaerophilales bacterium
GGTTGGGGGTGAGGGGGTAATTAACTAATTTGCAAGGCCATCACTTCATCTGTAAGAATTATCTAACGCACAGGGGTCACCCCACCCGAATTTGTATGCTCACTCTCGGCAGACCGTGTAAAACGCATAGCGTTTTACACCCGCTCCGCAGTGGTTGGGTGATGACCGCCACTCTATATTCTGTTGTGCCAAACACCGCCCTGTCTGTCTACAAGTGCATCATAGAATGACCAAATCCTGAATATACCCGTTAAACCCAACAGTGCATGAGTAACGTTTTTCTCTGTTGTCTGGTGATTGATAGCCTGTCCTATTCCCGGCCATACTATCAATGAACAAATTGATGCCCCGACACTTCTGCCTGATATTTTACCATCTTGTCCATGTGTTCCTGCATATGCAGGTATAATCAATAATACAGACAATAATGCCAATGATAATATCTTTTTCATAAAACCTCCTGATTTATACACAATTTTATTATATACCAACACTCAATCCCGCACAAATATTTACAGATTGACCCGTAATTCCTTTTGCATTATCAGATATCAAATATTTAACCAGTCCCGCAACTTCTTTCGGACTGACAAAACGCCTCTGAGGAATACAATCAAGTATTTCCTCCTTTGTAAACTCACTTTTTTCTATTGATGAATTTCCCAGTTCCGTATCAACCCAGCCGGGGTTTATAATATTGACTGTTATGTTATACTCTGCAAGCTCAAGTGCCAGTGCTTTTGTTAAACCTATCAACCCGGATTTTGTCGAAGAATACAAACCTGCATTCGCTTCTCCCATTACACCCGAAATTGAACCGATATTTATTATCCTGCCCCATTTTTGATTTTTCATATATGGAACGGCTGATGATATAATCCGAACAGGTGAAATGAGGTTTGTTTCATAAATTTCTCTGATTTGAGATTCTGTTATTGCATCAATTGCACCGTATATATATTCTCCCGCATTATTTACAATAACGTCAAACCCTATTTCCGTGATATATTTGCAGAGTATATCAACATCTTTTGCCAGATTACAAACGCAATATCCCGCGACATCACAGTCTTTTAAACGTTCTTTATCTCTTGTACACGTATATACGGAACCAATCGAAGATAATTCTTCACATATTGTTTTTCCTATCCCTCTGCTTCCGCCTGTTACCAATATTTTCATAAGTTTAACAATTCCCTCACAATGTAACTTGCCATATAAATTCCCGCAACAGATGCCACAAACGGTGTCGAAGATGGCACAATCTTTTTAAACTCCATTTTTTCACCCGAATTTGTTTCTATCTGCTCCAGCTCTGATATTTTTTCAAGCACAAAAGGTTTTTCATCACTTGCAACAACCGCTATTCCACTTGTAATATCACGCTTTTTTAACTGATACAATACATTTGATACAAACGGTGCATTCTTATCACGAATTTCAGATATATCGGAAATATATAGTTTTTCGGGATTTATTCTGTTGCCCGCCCCCATTGAGCTGATAACTTTTATTCCGTTATTGTGAGCGTATTCCAGAAGTGATATTTTTGAACGAATTGTATCTATTGCATCTGCAATAAAATCTGTTTTTTTTGAGATAAACATTTCATTGAGTTTGTCCGAATAAAAATCTGTGACAAGCTCCAATTCAATATTCGGGTTAATATCTTTCAGTCTTGAGTAGAATAGTTCGGTTTTTTTCATGCCAACGGTAGAATTGAGAGCGGCAATCTGCCGGTTAATATTAGAGGGCGAAACGATATCAAAATCGACAAGAATAAGTTTGCCCATGCCTGCCCTTGCAAGCATCTCCGCACAAAATCCGCCCACACCGCCAAGTCCGAATACAGCCGTACAAAAACCGGATAGCAATTTTTGTCTATCGCTGCCCCAGTATAGACTGTTTCTGGAAAATATTTCTTCCATTATTATTTAACCAATCCGAAACCCAGTAAAAATACACAAGCCACAAAAACAACAGTAACAACTGCCGTTACTTTATTTAGGTTTTTCTCAGCGCCTTTTTGTGATGAAAACAGGTGTGCCGAACCGCCTATCCCTGCAATCCCATCACCTTTCGGCGAATGAATTAATACTAAAACAATCAATAATATTGCAGATATAACCTGAACGGTCCAAATTAATCCTAACATTATAATTTTTTCTCCTTTTTGATAAAATGAGCACGTTTAGAGTTTAAACGGATATTATCAAATGTATATAATCTTGCGGGACGTTTTGACTTTGTTTTAGAAAACTCTTCCAATTCTCTAAGCCCGTCCGTCTGAATAACTTTCTTTCTGAAATTACGTTTATCTAAACTTTTGCCCATTATTAATTCATAGGCTTTTTGCATTTCCGTAAGGGTGAATTTCTCATTAAGCAACTGATAAGCCACCGGACATAATTCAAGTCTTTCTCTGGTGCGTTTGAGAGAATACTGGATAATTTCCTTATGGTCAAATGCAAGTGCCGGTAAATCATTAACTTTATGCCATGCGATGTCATTAGCCGGTGTGACATTGACATCTTCAACTCTGATGAGAGCAAAATAAGCACAGGTAATAACCCTTGCCACCGGGTGTCTTAACGGGTCACCGAAAGTATAAAGCTGTTCAAGATAAATATTATCAACATTAGTTTTTTCTTTTAAAACTCTCATTGCAGCTTCATCAAGGTTTTCTGACATTCTGACATATCCTCCGGGGATTGCCCATTTGCCCTTGAATGGTTCATTATCCCTTTTGACCAGCAACACCTGCAGGTTGTTATCTTTTAATGTCAATATTACGGTATCCACCGTTATCTCATGCGTCTTTGTCTCATTAAACATAATTACCTCATTCTCATTATATTATAAAAAAGAAAAATATGTAAAGCTGTTCACATAAATCCGGATGCATTTGCGAAAAAATCAGCATTTTTCCGCAAATCCGGGCAAGGTTGTTCTTGATAATACAAAAATGAAAATAAAAAGGGAACATTGCTGTTCCCGTCAAAATGGAGTTTAACTAACACTAATTTACTTTCCCGATTTTCACCATAAATATGTTTTTTGTTCCAAACATTTTGCAATGCAAAATATTCAAAACAGCTTATGACTATGAGCTTACAAGTCTCATCGCTTCTTCCAGCAGTTCTTTGTTTGATTTAATCAGAGCATTTACAAGCTCCATTTGCATTTTTGCCTGCTGATATTCACTCATATTACCTTTAAAATCGGTATTTGATTGTTCCAATAAACCTGAGCGGATTTGTCCCGTCCCGAGTACGGGTTTGCCTGATTCTTCGGTTTCAACAAATTTACCTTCGCTGATTTCGTATAATCCTGCATTATTATGGAAGTTTGCTGTTGCTATTTTGTATAACGGGACGGAGCGCTTGCCACTGTCGGCTTTACCGTATACAGTTCCGTCCTCTTTAATTTCATACTCATCGTATTTACCCATAAACTTACCGTTGTTCGGGTCTATCCAGAGCTTGATATTCGTTGTCGGAACACTCAATGCACCGCCTTTTAGTGCAGTTTCTTCATATAAATCAGCACTTATGGATTTTGTTCCTGCCATTATCTCGCCGTTATCATTCAGGATATAGCCTTGTACGGCATCTCCGTTTTTAGCTCTGTATACACCTTCCGAGTCAAACGTGAATTCTCCGTGACGGGTGTAGATTATCTTGCCCTGATCGTTTCTGGTGATAAAATACCCGTTTCCTTCATAAAAAACATTCTCATTTGATGTTCCCGGAGTGGATTTTCCCTGTCCCTGATTTTTTATCGGGTTGTCCACTATGGCACCGCCTAAAAACGTGTCAAACTTGATTTTATTCTCACGAAAACCGGGAGTGTACATATTTGTCATATTCTCGGTCAGGCAATCCATCCAGTGCGTTGTAGCCCTCTGGGTGTTTAATGCGGTTGTGTACGAATCATACATTCGCTAATTCTCCTTTGTGTTAATTCTACTCTCATCTTATTTTGTTGTGTTTCTGTACGTTATATCTCCATAATTCACATTCAATTCTTCAAACTTTTCCTTTAATATGTGTAAATGATTTTTTAAGTATGTTTCAACGGCCTCATCTCCTGTTAAGAATTCTGCATTTACTTTTCCGTCTACATCTATTTTTATAATGACAGAAATATCATTGTCAAAATCTATTCTGAAAACTTTTTTATTAATAATGCTATCTCTGAGCAGAGCAAGGAATTTTTCTGACAGGATATGTAATTCATCATTATTTTCGTCGGTATAATTTGACGAATCGGCAGTTCCCATACGCAGCAGCCCGATTATAAAATCCACATCGTTTGATGATAATTCCGACATGTCCATTCTGTTTGAATTATCTATTGTTTTTGTCTGACTCACTAGTGCATTCATAACATTTTGTGCAATGCTTATTCTGTCTGATTGTTCAACGTGAATTTGATTGTTCAGTGCTACTATCTCGTTCAGGAACATCATATCATCTTGAGTGGTTTTATAATCGTCATCGCTCAGTTTATTCATTGCGGCATTTCTTCTTGCCATTTCAAGGTTTTCTTCTTCCGTTGATAAAATCGACATATCTTCCAGAAGTTCTTCTTCAGTTTCGTATAAAATTTGAGAATTATTTTTTTTGTTTTCTTCTTCAAAATCTTCCGTATGTTTATCCATACTGATAGATGTTTCGACATCATCATTTTCAACATCTGTGTTTGTGTCGTCTTTTGAGGACATCATTTTTGCGATAACCTTTGTTATATCTTCCGGTTCGGAATTATCTTCTATAGACGGACCAACAGTATTTTCGAGCTCTTTTTTGCTTTTTGTGATATTGATTGATGACATATTAATCTTATTGGACATATCCATCAATTTAAGCAGTCTTGCTTTATCTTCTTCCATTGCAAAATGCGGTTTTGGTGTTTGCTCAGACTTAACAGGTTTTTTAATCATAGCTCTGTTTTCTTCATCGGTTGATAGAACGGCATCATCCTCCGCAAGCTCTTGAGCGGTTTCACGCAGACCTTTTCCTGCCGGCTTTTCGTCCATTAAATCAGAAAACGCTTCTCCGTCAAAATCAAAATTCTGGCCCGTCATCTGTGATTTTGATGAATCTTCTCTGACTTTTCCGTATGAATTTATACCGTTTGTATACACGAGAAATTCTCCTGTTTTCCGTTTTATTTATTCGGCATAAAAGAGTGCTCTCTTTACTGCATGGCAATATTTTTCATCTTTTTAGCGTATTAATACCACCTGATATATTAGATAATGATTTTTGTTAAAAAATCATCTAAAAATTTGTAAAAATAATTGTAAATACGACATCTTTCTGATATCATTTTGATATGATGAAACTGGCAAAGGAAGAGAACATAAATTTAAAAGAGTATTCCGATCTGATAGAAACGGTATCGAAAGTTGAATTTTCAAAAGTATCTTCTTACGGTCTTATTGAATATCCCGAGATAGTTAATCTGGCAACACATACGATATATCTTATATTAAAAAACGGCACGGCAGGTTTATACAACAATGCTTACCTGACGAAAGCCATAAAATGGGAGGTAAGAAACGAAATCAGACGGCGTTATCGTTGGTATACGCTTAAAAACAGCCAGCCGGTCAACAATTCCGAAGTCAGGGAGGTTGTATACAAGACCATCCTTTCGGTCGAAGCTATGGCGGAAGCGGACAATCCCGTGATTATAAAAGATAATTCAATGAACCCGTCGGAGCAGGCCGAATTCGACGAATTAAAATCAAGAATTGCTGAAGCTATTAAACATTTGCCTGAAAGAGAACGGGCTCTTGTAGAGGCAAAATTCTTTCAGGATAAAAAATTAAAAGATATTTCCGTAGAGTTTAATATATCACAATCAAGGATATCCAGAATTATCCAGAATGCTCTCAAAAAGGTCAGAAAAGAACTAATGAAACAGGAAAATGAATGAAAACAATTTTTGAAAAATCGAACAATGTGGACGGGATAAATGTGTGCGGTGATGATGTTGTGCAGACGACAGCCATTGCGCAGGAATATTTGCGTGAAACAGAAATCGGTCTGCCGCAGATGAGCGAGCTTGAGGTTTTAAGGCATTACAAAGCTCTGAGTGACAGGAATTTTTGTGTGGAAACCGGCATGTATCCTCTTGGTTCCTGTACAATGAAATATAACCCGAAAGTCAATGAGCTGCTTGCAAATCTTGAGGGTTTTACGAGCCTTCACCCGCTGCAAAGTGACGAAGAGTCACAGGGAACATTGGAGTTGATGTACAATTTGCAGGAACAGCTCAAGGTTATAACAGGCATGGATGCAGTGACTTTACAGCCTGCCGCAGGTGCTCACGGTGAATTCACGGGAATGCTTATTATCAAAAAATACTTTGAAAAACTTGGCGAAACAAGGAAAAAGGTTATCGTTCCGGACTCTGCACACGGCACTAACCCTGCAAGTGCAAACATGGCAGGGTTTGAGATTGTTCAAGTTAAGTCTAATGCTAAAGGACAGGTTGATATTGAGGATTTGAAAACATTGTTGGACAAAGATGTTGCAGCAATAATGATGACAAACCCGAATACTGTTGGTATATTTGAAGAACAGGTTCTTGAAATATCAAGACTAATGCACGAAAACGGTTCGCTTTTATATTATGACGGAGCAAACCTTAATGCCGTAATGGGTTATACAAACCCTGCAATAATGGGATTTGACGTATGTCATATAAACCTGCATAAGACTTTTTCGACTCCTCATGGCGGCGGAGGACCGGGGGCGGGACCTGTCGGGGTTGTTGACAGACTTAAAGCGTTTCTGCCAAAACCGACTATTGAATTTGACGGAGAAAAATATTACCGAAACTATGACATGCCTGATTCTATCGGCAAAGTTCGTTCGTTTTATGGTAATTTCGGGGTTCTGGTAAGGGCTTATGCCTATATATTAATGATGGGTAAAAATCTTAAAAATGCATCAGAAGATGCCGTTTTAAACGCTAATTACCTGAAAGAGCGGTTAAAAAGGGCTTACAACATCGCTTATAGCGAAAAATGTATGCACGAATTTGTCATAAACGGCGAAAAACAAAAGGAGTCGGGTGCATCGACACTTCATATTGCAAAACGTCTTATGGATTATGAAATCCACCCGCCGACAGTTTATTTCCCGTTAATTGTACACGAGGCTATAATGATTGAGCCGACGGAATCCGAATCAAAAGAAAGATTAGACAGGTTTGCGGAAGTTATGCTGAAAATAGCAGATGAAGCAGAAACAAATCCGGAACTTGTTGTTTCGGCACCACACAATACACCTGTTAAGAAAGTTGATGAAACAACGGCTGCGCGCCGGCCCGATTTAAGATACACAGTAGAAAAAGAGAATAGTAATAATGGCAAAAAAGAATAAAAAAATAAAAGTAGCATTTCCGCACATGGGAACAATATCGATAGCATGGGCATCTGCTTTAAGAAAGATAGGTGTAGAACCGCTTGTTCCGCCGTACACCAGTAAAAAAACATTGTCTATCGGCACAAAACACTCGCCTGAAGCTATATGTCTGCCATATAAACTTATTCTTGGGAATTTTATTGAAGCGATAGAAAATGGTGCCGATTATGTTGCAATGATTACCTCGCCGGGGATTTGCAGACTCGGAGAATACGGCAACAATATTAAAACTACCCTTGCCGATTTAGGCTACAAAGCAAACTATATAGAATTTTCGCTTTATGACGGAATTAAAGGCTTGTACAGGTTTCTGGTTAATTTAACGGGTAAAAATAATCCTATCCGAATAATAAGAACAATAAATATTGTTATAAGAAAAATCTTTGCAATAGATGAATTGGATACGGCACTTGCTTATTACAGGGCAAGAGAGGTTAAACAGGATGAAGCTGAAAAGAACTACAAAAAAGCATTGAACCTGATAAAAACTGCCGACAGAACATCGGATTTAAAAAAAGCGTTGAAAAAAGGTCTTGAAATAATCCGCTCAACGAAGATTGATGAAAACAAAGAGGTTTTGCATGTGGATATAACAGGTGAAATATTCCTTGTGAATGATGAATTTTCGAATCAGTATATAGAGCGTGAGCTTGGCAGAATGGGTGTAGAAACCCGCAGGAGCCTCACGGTAAGCAGTTTTATAAAAGATGCAATCATACCTAAAGCATTTAGGAAAGGCGAAACCCATCTTGAGCGTGCGGAGCGTCTGGCAAAGCCTTATTTAATGCGTGATATCGGCGGTGATGCTCTTGAATGTATATCTGATGTTGCCTATGCGGATGAAAGACAGATTGACGGAATTATTCATATAAGTCCGTTTACCTGTATGCCGGAGATTATGTCGCAAAACATTTTCCCTGCTATGAGAGAAGATTGCGAAGTTCCTATCCTTGCTTTGATAATGGACGAACAAACAGGCAGAGCCGGGTACATTACAAGGCTTGAAGCGTTTGTTGATTTAATGCGGCGTAAAAAAAGAAAGGCTCAAACGGTTAACACAAAATGATAGAAAAATTTGCGATTTTTTGTAAAAATTTACTTGATTGGTTTAAATCGGACAGATGTTTTGTGAAATATTTTATAGATGCGTTTTTTATGACCAACAATAACATAATATTGTTAACGCTTATACTTTTATTTGTATTTACAGTGTCAATGTATATCGGATTTTCAAACAATAATCTGCTTACATTGCTCGTTGTAATACTGATAATGTCGGCGTTGGCTTCGGGTTTTTTTTATTCAATGAAAAAAAGCATACAGTTACAATACAACCGTAAGCCTGATGAAAAAGAAGATACTGCACTTACATTCGGAACATTCTACACCGGTGTCGGGAAGTATTATCTTTCTTTTGCCGGTATCATTGCATTGTTCTTTATACTTTCAAGTATGGTTATAATAGCTACATTTTTTGCAGGGAATATAATTATTTGTGATATTACAAGAATAGGAATAGATATGCGGGATTTTTTTGTTGTTCTTGCATCAGGTACGGCATCGCTTGAAACATTTCTGTCGGGACTTGATAGAACTCAGCAGATTTACCTCAGAGATTGGAACAGATTGTTTTTTATAACAACGCAGCTGCTGACATACCTTATTATGTTCTGGATACCCGAAAAAATGTACACAAAAAAGAATGTTTTTGTTTCGCTTTTCGGTTCGGTTAAAAAAATTATTCTTGATATTCCCAATACGTTATGTATATATCTGACGATATTTTTGTTAAATTATATCATAACGATATTTGCACTATTGTTTGCAAACAGCCGCGTAATCTCGTTTATTCTGGTAATCTTTACTTTCTATTTGATAGTTTATGATTTTTATGCGATATTTTTATACTATAAAACGAAGTATATAGAGCCTTATGAGCGTTAATAAGACAAAGCGGCATGTAATAGCGATAGCGGGACCGACCGCAAGCGGCAAGACGGAATTAGCAATAGAGCTGGCTAAAAAGTTTGGCGGCGAAGTAATATCAGCCGATTCGCGGCTTGTATACAAGGGTTTCAACATAGCTGCAGCAAAGCCGACAATAGAGGAGCGTGAGGGTATACCACATCACCTGATAGATGTGGTCGAGCCTGAATATAATTATTCGGCAGCGGATTTTAGAGATGAGGCATCAAAAAAGATAGATGAGATAACCTCACGGGGCAGAGTTCCGATAGTTGCCGGCGGAACCGGGCTGTATTTCAGAATTCTTCTGGAGAATTATGCATTGCCTAAAATAGAATGCAGGAAAGGTTTACGTAAGGAGCTGGAAAAGCTCTCAAATGAGGAGTTGTATCACGAACTGAAAGTCAAAGACCCCGTATACGCATTAAAGGTTCATCCGAATAACAGGGTACGGTTAGTAAGGGTTCTGGAGGTAATAAGGACACTTGATTGTCCATTTAGTAAGGCAGCGGGGCTGAAAGAGCCCGAATATGATGTTGAGTGGATTTTTCCGGAAATAAATTCAAGAGAAGAATTGTATAACAGAATAAATTTCCGTGTTGATAAAATGGTTGAGAACGGGATAGTTGATGAAACGAAGTTTTTATTAAAAAAACACGGTCGGATAAAGAATATATCTGATACAATCGGGTATTGCGAGATTATATCCTATTTAGACGGAAAATATTCACAGGAGGAAGCCATTGAGGAATTGAAGAAGAACACAAGAAGATATGCAAAGCGTCAATTGACGTGGTTCAGGCGTACTCCGGAGCTGGGGGTGAATATATAGAACAGAAACCAAAAATTCCCCTCCTCAGAAAACCTATTACCCTCACCGTCCGGAGAGGTCAAACCCAAATTTCCCCCCCATACGGGGATGGGAGTAAAGCGGGTGCTTGCGAGAGCGGCAGCGGGTGTAAAACGCTATGCGTTTTACACGGTCTGCCTGCAAAGCAGTTGGCACTGTCTGCTCCGCAGGGGTGGGGTGCAGCACAGTCACCGACGGGAGCGAGGGGAAAAATTTTACTCCCTCATCCTTTCGGAATTTTTTATTCTATACAGCAGAGCAATTAATAATAAATATAACCGGTTTTTAGACTGCTAAAATATTTTTTTGTTAAGTCGAAAATTTTTAATTAAAATCTTTTATTACTCACGCTCTAAATCAGGGCTTTCATCAAGTAATACTTTCAACTGTTTTTTTGCATCTTTTTGGGTCGATACAGTTGCGTTACCGCCAATACAACCGCCCTCGCAGCACATTACTTCAACAAGATTACAATCGGGACAGTTTCTGTCTTTTGCAAACTTCTTTAACTCTTTTATTGTTTCTTTTGTCAAGCCGTCTATAATATACGGTTTTGCAAGATTTTTGTCTTTAAGTACTGACTGCACTGCCTCTGCTACGCCCCCTGTTACACCAAAATTTCTCGCCTGCCTTGAACTCGTTTTGTCAAACTGTTCCTCACTACATTCTTCAATACTAATCTTACGTCCTTTTAACAATGCCGACAATTCCTGATAATTCATCACGTAATCAACATTATCGTTTGCCATGCCCTCTTTTCGCTTGGCAACACACGGGCTGATAAAAACCGACACGGCATTTGGAAATTTTTCTCTGACAATTCGTGAAGTATAAAATAAAGGCGTTCCCGTTGCGGACTTAAATTCCTGAATATCTTTTAAATGCATTGCAGTTAAATTATTATATCCGGCACAGCAGGATGTCGTCATAAACGGAGCACCGTCTTTCATTCTTTCTTCAAACTCTTCAGCTTCGTTAAGAGTAGTGATATCAGCTCCCTGAGCAACTTCAATAACTTCATCAAATCCGGATTTTTTTATTGCCGATTTGAGCTTATACAGCGAACAGTCATACTGACCGGCTATTGACGGAGCTATCATCGCAACCGTTTTTTTATCAGGGTCAATGATATTTTTCATAATATCAACAATCTGGCTTTTTTCATGCACTGCCCCGAACGGACAGGCAGAAACACATTTGCCGCAAGTTATGCACATATCGTAATCTATCCTTGTAATGTTGTTTTCATCCTTGCTGATTGCTCCGACGGGACACGCATCTTCGCAAGGCACTGCAAGTTTGACAATTGCATTATAAGGACAAGCTTTCATACACATTTTACAATTTTTACATTTTGAACCGTCGATTTTAGATTTACCGTCAACCATACTTATTGCACCAAATTTGCAGGCTGACTGGCATGGACGGGCAACGCAACCCTGACATAAATCCGTTACATATATACGGCTCGGCACGCAACCCACACAGGCGGCATCTAAAACAGTCAGAGGGTCAGGCTCCGGTGATGTCCTCGACAGTGCCTCTGATGCATAAGTTGATAAAAGCTTCGTTTCATCATCTTCTTCCAGTGCGAAACCTAAACCTGCCTTTACACGCTCTTTCAATACAGCACGCTCCTTGTATATACAACAACGATATGGAACGTCAGAACCTTTTGGACGCATCTTATATGGGATTAATCTGGCATTCTCTTCAAAATTCCCCGAAAAAAATGCCTCCACTATCCGCTCCAATATCTCACTTTTTAGCTCTATTGATTGAGTTACACCCATTTTTTACACTCCGGATATATCTGTCTTTACACTTAAATTATATCAAAAAATAATTATAAATGACTTGCCCCGGGAGAAAATTCTCAGGTAAACTTTAATCCCGCAGAAAATATTATACTTTAGTATAAATTT
>JAJPXE010000097.1 GCA_021205645.1 Candidatus Gastranaerophilales bacterium
GGATTGCGGTAAAATTAATCAATTTCCACAAATAAAAAAACTTTATATAAATACGGGGAATCAAGAGATTAAAATGATGAATTAAGTAGTTTTTAATGGGGATTAAAATTATTTACATTCACTAAAGGGGAAAAAGATGAGTATAACTGTTCAACAAATCAAGCAATTTGCAGTTTATGCGGACAAGGTTAAAAACGGCGGAAATGAAAACGGCTATGTAGACGGTTCCGAAGTTGAATTATTTAAGAAAAAAGTTAAAACTGTAGACAGAAATATTGATGTTGATAGTATTATAAAAGATTATCAGGAGAACAAAGTTCAAAAAGAAGCTGAATATGATAACAACGGCACTCTTTCAAACTCAACGGTTAATACTGCAATAATCTCATCCTTTAACAGTGATTCTTACCTCAGAGCAAATGATAAATACCAAAAGACAGCATCTACTATTCAAGACGGAATCAAGACTTTTGATAAAGGTGTATGGGGAGCAATTGTTGCTTGGTGGAACGATGACGAAGAATTATTAACATACACGGATATGATTGATGAGAATAATGTACTTGATGTTGTCAGCGATAATGAGACCATAGAAAAGATAGCAAATGCTGACCATGAAGTCAGACCGCAGGCCGGAGAAACAGTTATAAGTGCTCTGATTGCAGCAGCAGATAAAAGACATATTGATGTTTCAAACATTGTTGTTGAAAAAGACGGTGAATACGTTGTAGGCAGAGATGTTGCAGATAAAGAATTCGGCACTCTTGCAACAGATAAAGAAAACCTTGAAGCTGTAGTAAAAGCACTAAGAGATGCTGTAACTAACGGTAAAAAGACTGTAGCAGGTCAGAATAACAAGAAAGAAGAAATGTTGACAATCGCAGCAAAGAGAATTGATGCTCAAGGCAACGGAAACGGTTATATTGATACTGATGAAGAAACTGAACTGTTCAAACAGTTCGCTGCACAACACGGATACGATATAAATACAGTTCTTGAAGAAATCAGAGATAATGAGACAAACGGTGTTGAAAATACAACAGCATTGCAAAAAACGGTGTTTAACATCTTTGACCCTGAACAAAGAGCCGCACTGGATGTAATAGAGGCAAACAATGCAAAAAATGTTTCAAAAGCATTCAAAGACGGTGTTAACAACGATAATATAGAAACTCTTGAATGGGCAGCCTCTCAGGTAAGTGCAGACAATGTTATGGAAATATTTGCAGATGCTGAGAATGACGATTTAATTGATAAACTCGTTGACAAGTATGATTATTTCTGGCAATTCTGGAAAGAAGATACATATCAAAATTATACATCGCCAATTTTAGCATCATTGATTGAATATGCAAAACGAAACGGAATTGAAATTGATGATATCGTACTGGAAAGCGGAAACGGCTATATTACAGGTTCGGCATCGGGTGTAAAAACAGGTAAAAAAGCAGAAGATGCAGATAATGTAGCAGCAGTTATCAAAGCTCTTAGAGATAGAATTAAAAGTGAACAGGTTTAATATTCTCGATAAAACTCTTGAATTTTAAAATCCCCCCCCCAAAAAAAAAGAACAGATTTAAATTTTACTCAGCGGTAATAAAATATTACCGCTTTTCTTTTATAAAAAATGCCTGCCCTTTCCGTCCGGGCATTCTTTTCCCCACTCCGTGCGGATGGTAGAAATTGCTGATACCTCCGTCCTGTGTTTGACTGTACCCATTTACCCCACACATTTACCCCTCATATTTACCCCCATTTATCCCTTTAATGTTTTGTTATCAAAAGAGTTTGTGATATTATATAATCAACAAAAGTTTAGTGATTTTAAGGGGTAAGAGTGAGCAAAACATTAGTATTGATAGACGGTCATGCACTGGCATTCAGGCAGTTCTATGCACTGGAGCGCACTTCGATGAAGAATTCCGATAATCAGCCGACATGGGCTGTATACGGTTTTTTTAAAGCAATTTTTGACCTGCTGTCAGAAATCCGTCCCGACTCTATTGCCGTCACCTTTGATGTATCACATCACACGTTTAGAACGGAAATGTATCAGGATTATAAAGCTAACAGGGAAACCATGCCTGTTTCACTCGGAACACAGTTGGATTTTATCTGTCAGGGACTTCAGGCATTTGATATACCGATTTATACAAGAGAAGGGTTCGAAGCTGATGATGTAATCGGCACGATTTCTGCAAGAGCAGCTAAACTCGGACACCGGACACTTATTCTGACAGGTGATCAGGATGCTTTTCAACTGATTGATAAAGACGGACTTATTAAAGTGCTTATACCATCAAAAGGCGGGCTGATTGAATATAATCGGGATAAAGTGTATGAAAAGCTCGGTGTTTATCCGGAGCAGGTTATTGACTACAAAGGATTAAGGGGAGATACATCTGATAATATTCCCGGAATAAGAGGAATTGGTGAAAAAACTGCCCAAAAACTTCTTGCGGAATTCAAAACTCTGGATAATGTTCTGGCGAATTGTGATAATATCCAACAAAACTCTCTGAGAGAAAAAATATGTTCCGGTTCACAAATGGCAAAATTAAGCCAAAAACTCGCAACCATAATCAGGGATGTTGATATAGAGTTTGATTTTGACAGAGCAGAAGTGGTTTTACCGGATATAAACAAAGTCAGCAAATTTTTAAGGGAGATGCAGTTTTATTCTTTTATCAAAAACATAAACAAAATTTTGACCTCATTCAATCCTGAAGCAGCGAAAGATAAAGATTTTTCGCACACACCGCTGCTTGAGACAAAAACTGAAACAGCCGGAGAAACCGGACAGCTTGGATTGTTCACTCAGGCGATTAAAGAAACTGTTGAAGATACCGGTTTCAGCTGTAAAGTCTTAAATTCGGCGGAAGAAGTCAGCAATCTTGCGGCGGAAATTAAGACAAAACAATCAATTGCACTTAATGTCTGTGCTGATAAATCTCAAATATACGGTATTGCCGTTTCTTTCGGAGAGAATTATTTTGTTAAAGCTGATTTTATTGATATTCTTAAACCCGTTATTGAAGATAAAAACTGCAAAAAAGTATTTTATGATGCAAAAAGGAACTGCCGTATTCTCAGAGAAAACGGTATAAACCTTGAGGGGATAGAATATGATGTATTGCTTGCAAGTTATGTAAAAGACCCGAACCGCAGTCATTCGATTGAGTCACAGGCTCTGGATTTTCTCAACCATATTATGGGCGAGAAATCGGAATTAAACTCCGAACTTTTACACTCTGCCTGCACCTATGCCTGTGATGAAACATATTCAATATTCAATCTTGCAAAGTACTGGAAAGGTAATTTAACCGTACAGGAACAAAAAATTGTCAGGGAGATAGAGCTTCCGCTCACGACTGTTCTGGCAAAAATGGAATATACCGGTGTTGCAATAGATATTTCTTACCTGAAATCACTTTCAGACTATATGACGGACAAACTTGCAGAAATAGAGGATTTTATTTATCAGCTTGCGGGTGGTCCGTTCAATATCAATTCCCCTAAACAGGTAGCTGACGTGCTCTACGACAGATTAGGGATAAGATCAAAAAAACGCAAACGTTCAACTTCGGCAGAAATACTTGAAGAGCTTGCCGGTGAATACGAAATTTGTGATTATATCTTGCAGCATAGGAAATTTTCAAAACTCCGCTCGACATATACAGATGCATTGCCTGCACTAATAAGCAAGCGTGACGGACGTATTCATACAACATATAATCAGGCGACAACTGTTACGGGACGTCTGTCCTCATCAAATCCTAACCTGCAAAATATTCCTATCCGAACCGAAGAAGGGAATAAAATTAGAAATGCGTTTTGCCCGCAGGACAGAGAGAATTATGTAATCCTCTCGGCGGATTATTCCCAGATTGAATTAAGACTGCTTGCACATGCGGCAGACGACAGGCATTTAATTGAAGCGTTTAACAGTAGTGTTGATGTTCATACTCTGACAGCATCAAAAGTTTTTGACGTACCCGTTGAACAGGTTACAAAAGATATGCGCAGAAAAGCTAAAGCTGTTAACTTCGGGATTGTATACGGACAGTCAAAATACGGACTTGCTAAAGTCTTAAATATTTCCAATGAGCAGGCAGGTGAATTTATTGAGAAGTATTTTGACTCTTACCCTAATATTAAACAGTATATGACCGAAAAGACGGATTTTGTACACGAATACGGATACGTAGAAACATTATACGGAAGAAAACGATATCTCGGAGCAGAGCTTGCAAGTGCGAATTATCAAATCAGAGAGTTCGCACATCGTGCAGCAATCAATCAGCCGCTTCAGGGTTCTGCCGCAGATTTAATTAAACTGGCTATGATTAAAATTGATAAAATCCTGACCGAACAGGATTTTAAATCAAAAATGATTATGCAGGTACATGATGAGCTCGTTTTTGAAGTTGCAAAAGATGAGTTGGAAAAACTGAAATCAATAGTTGTTGAGGCAATGGAAATGGAACAACCATTTAAAGTTCCGCTTGTTGTAGATGTGAATTGTGGGGCAACATGGAAAGAATAATCAATATTATACTTGTATTTCTTCTGGCATTCATGCCTGTTGTACCGGCATTTGCCGGGGCACAAACCCAAACACAGCCTGCAAATAGAGCAGAGCTTGCCGACTGTATCAAAACTTTTAATACCGGCTTCGAAAAATTATATTACCTGACTCTTGCGGCAATAAACGAACAAAATTATAAAATTGATGAAATCCAGACAAAAGGCGGATATATACTTTTTACGGTAAATAATAAGCAAAAGTTTTTAGCCTCGATTGTATATGTTTCGTCATCAAAATCAATGTTGAAAATCACCTCCTGTGAGGGTGATTATAATTTTTCTTCAAACATTCCGGCAGGTATATTTAACTATATTGAGCTGAACAGGAATAAGAGTTTTTGAAAGATAAAAGAAAGGGTTTAGAATTGAGTCAAAAAACGCTGTTTGATGTTATTTTACCGGTAATGACAGGACCGTCAAGCTCTCATACGGCCGGTGCAATCAGATTGGGGCTTATGGCAAGGAACATTTATTCCAAACCGATAAAGAGTGTTATTTTTAGATTATATAACTCGTTTGCACAAACAGGCATCGGACACGGAACACAAAAAGGACTTCTTGCAGGAGTTCTCGGACGTTGTGTTTATGATTTTAATATAAAGAACATATTTGAACTTGCTGACGGGATTGACTATAAATACGAATATTTAGAGGATTTGAGCCGTCATCCGAATTCTGTCGATATGGTTCTAAACAATGAAATGATAATCTGCGGGGATTCTATTGGTGCAGGTGAGATTAAAATAACAGAGATAAGCGGGTTTTCCGTAAGTATTTCGGGAAACTACCACACAATCTTTCTTATGTACAAAGATAAACCGGGAATTATCTCAACAGTGAGTAATATAATCCAGTCAAAGAATATTAATATAGCCTCATTGCATTGCGACCGTAACGAAAAAGGCGGAACAGCTTCAATGTATATCTCGCTTGATGTTCCCGCCTCAGGTGAGATAACGGAACAAATCTCCGCAATTGATGATGTTTACTTTACCACACAAATAAGAAAGCTTGAAATATGAATATAACTACATTTAAAGAATTAGAAAAAGAATGTTTGCTATCAAACCGTACGATTTATGAGATAACCGCACAGGAGCAAGCTCAAAGTTCGGATATATCGGTTGGTGAAGTCAGAAAAACCGTACTTAACATTATAAATACGATGAAAGATACGATTAAATCAGGCATGTCGTCAAATGAGAAATCAATAAGCGGCTGGTGCGGGGATGACTGTGAAAAATTATTAAACCGTTATACTATACATAGTGCTCTTTTTGGAAAACTGTTTCAAAAAATAGTTATCTATGCACTGGCGACATCGGAAGAGAATATACGAATGGGTCGTATTACAGCCTGTCCGACAGCGGGTTCGTGCGGTATAGTTCCTGCAGTATTGATTGCATATAGTGAAGAATATGATGTTTCGATTGATGAGCAGGTAAATTTTCTAATAACGGCCGGCAAGATTGGGAGTATAATCTCAAACAAAGTTCAGTTAGCGGGTGCTGTTGCGGGTTGTCAGGCAGAATGCGGTGTCGCAGCAGCGATGTGTGCCGGCGGATTAGCACAGGTTATGGGCGGTTCCGTCAAAGAAATATTGAATGCCTCAACACTGGCAATAAAAAATCTTCTGGGTTTAACCTGTGATCCGGTATGTGGTCTGGTTGAAGTTCCATGCATAAAACGCAACCCTATTCTTGCGATACATGCGGTTTGCACAGCGGAGCTTGCAATGGCGGGGATATGCAGCAAGATACCTCCTGATGAAGTAATTGATGCAATGCGCCAGACGGGGCAGCTTATGTCGCCGTTATTAAAGGAGAGTGCACAGGCAGGACTTGCCGTTACAAAAACCGCACTTGAGCTAAAAACAAAAATATTTAAACGTTTATAAAATAAAAAATTAGAATTAGAATTAGAATTAGAATTAGAATTAGAATTAGAATTAGAATTAGCTCATGCCAGAATTGTATTATTTACTTAACATTTTTGACTGATTTTCATCTGTGATATATGCTATATTAGGGAGCGTTATTATATGAAAATACTGCTTATAAACGGACCTAATCTGAATATGCTCGGATTAAGAGAACCGGAAAAGTACGGAAATGTTACACTGAAAGCCATTGAAGAAATGCTTTGCTGCGAAGCAAAAAAATCGGGTGCCGAACTGGATTGTTTTCAATCAAACCACGAAGGTGAAATAATAGACAAAATCCAATCGGCAGAAAATAACTGTGACGGGATAATTATCAATGCGGGCGGATATACGCATACAAGCGTTGCCATACGTGATGCAATAGCTTCGGTCAGTATTCCCGCTGTCGAGGTACACATGACAAATATTCACGCAAGAGAAGAATTTCGGCACACTTCTTTACTATCCGGAGTCTGTATTGCTCAGGTCGCCGGGTTTAAAGAAAATTCATATAAATATGCTCTTGAAGGGTTATTGCAACACCTTCAATAGTTACACTTAAGAACTGCTATGGGGATAGAGATGAAAAAGATATGCAAAATGCTTTTTGTTTTCGTGCTGATAATATTGGCTTGCACAAGAGTATTTGCAATTGATAGAATTGAGCTTTCAACAATACCGATTAAAGAAGGTGATATGCTTACGCTTGAAGAATGTATCAACATAGCCTTGCAAAGAAGTCCTGCCATTAAGAATTACAGATATAACTACGAAATGGCAAAACACAACGTAAGTATTGCCAAAGGTGAATATTCACCGACAATATCCGCCGGTGCAGGTTACGCTCACGGGTTTAATTCAAATAAAAGACGACTCGGAAGCTATACCAGAACACTCCCGAGTGTTGATGCAAGACTGCAGCAGCTTATCTGGAACTTCGGACGTACGTCGGCTAATATTAGAATGGAAAAATTTTATAAAATTGCTGCCGAATATGACTTTTATCAAGAAGTGATAGACACCATTTTTGATGTTAAATGCAAATATTATGCGGTTCTTGCAGCTAAAGCAATAGTTGATATCGATAAAGCAAATGTTCAGATTAATGAAAGAAACTACCAGAGAACAAAAGCATATTTTGAAGAAGGTATAAAATCCAAAATTGACCTTGTTAATGCGGAGGTGTATTTGAGCGACTCAAAAATAACGCTCGTTCAAGCGGAAAACGATTATAAAAATGCAATTGTTTCTTTAAATAATGCAATGTACGTTGCATTTGCACCGCAATACTCAATTAAAAATACGGAAACATTCAATTTTAAATATGATTATCTTCCTGTAAGCCTTGTAAAAATAACCGATTACAAAGACATAAGCGACCTGCCGGATGCGGTGTATAATGCAACCTTTACCACTCAAGTCGAAAAGACAGAAATTCTGAAAGATTATGTGTTTAAGAAATTCCCGTACTCATTCGATGAAGCAATAAAACTGGCATATGAAAACAGGTGGGATTTAAAAGCATTAGAGGCGACAAAAAATGCTTTAAAACAATATTTGCTCTATGTGAAACGTGAATATTATCCGGAGCTTTCAGGCAGTGTCGGATATGGATTTGTTAACAGGGAGCTTTACTCAAACAATTCTTTTGATATAGCCGTTGAAATTTCTTCCGCCCTTAACCCATTCCAGACAAAACATAAGATTGATAATGCTAAAATTCAGGTTGAAATGGCTCAAAACGATATCGAAGAGCTTAAACAAAACATGTTTTTTGATATCCAGAAAGCGTACATTGATATGATAACTTACGAGAAACAAATTCCGCTAAACGAGATAAAAGTCCGGCAGACACTGGAGAATTTAGAGCTTGCAGATGGAAGATATGAAGTAGGTCTGGGTGATTTTATTGAAGTTCAGGATGCTAAGGTTAATTATAATAATGCACAAAATACTTACATTCAAACTATTTATGATTATAATGTATCAAGGGCAACTCTTGAAAGAGAAATTTCATTACAGGAAAACACAATTAAGTTAGAGGACAAAGCAAATGCCGAATTTAGAAGAAATAAAAGAAAAAATAAAAACAATTAAATATTGCAGAGAGATTGGAATATTACTTGTAATACTACTGTTTGTAATGTTATTTAACGGGGGCAATAAGGCGAAGCAATATGAAACCCGTCCGGTACAGCGCAGGACAATAACACAGGTTGTAGAAGCATCCGGAACAATTAATCCTGTTAATACGGTCAGCGTAGGTTCAACAGTATCCGGTCTTGTGAGTGCAATATACGTTGACTACAACTCTGTAGTAAAGAAAGGTCAGCTGCTTGCCGAGATTGACCCGAGAACATTCCAGCAGACCGTTAACCAAAATCTTGCGGAAATAAACAATGCTAAAGCTGATTTAAGAGATATGCAGGCTAATCTGGAGATGAGCAAAAAAACTCTAACCAGATATCAGAACCTTTACAAACGGAATTTTGTTCCGAAAAGTGAGCTTGATCAGGCAATAAACGATTACAAATCCGATGTTGCAAAAGTAGCTGCCGCACGTGCAGCAATCGCAAAAGCCAATGCACAATACCAAAATGCACTCATCAACCTGAACTATACGAAAATCACAGCACCGGTAGACGGTATGATTATCTCGAGAGAAATCGACCTTGGTCAACCTGTTGCTGCAAGTTTTCAGGCTCCGGAACTATTCACTATAGCTCAGGATTTGCAAAAAATGCAGATTGAGGTTAACGTATCAGAAGCAGATATAGGAAACGTTAAAGAAGGTCAGGATGTCGAATACACACTCGATGGGTACCCGAACACAACATTTAAAGGGCAAGTAACTCAGGTCAGGATTTCTCCGACAACCGTTTCTAATGTTGTTACCTATTCTGTTATTGTCGGGGTTGATAACAGTGATTTAAAATTGAAACCCGGCATGACAGCAAATGTATCAATTATAACAGCAAAGCATGAAAATGCACTGTGCGTTCCGAATATTGCCCTTAAATTCACACCTGACACAAACGGTCCTAAATATGATAAACAGGGCATCTGGCTTTTGATAAAACGCTCAATCAAACGCATTGAGATAGAAACGGGTTTAAGTGATGATTCTTACACTGAAATAACCTCAAAAAATATATCCGAAGGTGATATGGTAGTGGTTGGATGCCGCCATAAAAAAGGCGGGAAATCTCAATCAGGAAACAGAATGCGTCCGCCAATGATGTAATGCTCATAATTCATACGGGATTTAATATGGCACTTATTGATGTTAAAAACTTAATAAAAACATATCAAACAGGTGAGGAGAGTTTCAATGCACTTAATGATGTATCTTTCAGTATTGACAGCGGTGAATTTGTCGCCATAATGGGTACGTCCGGCTCCGGAAAATCAACCTGTATGAACACATTAGGGACACTTGATATTCCCACCTCGGGGACATACCTTTTTGACGGTGTTGATGTTTTTTCACTCTCATCGGACGAACTTTCAGAAATCAGAAATTCAAAACTCGGTTTTGTATTTCAGGGTTTTAATCTGATATCACGAACATCTGCACTTGATAATGTTGAGCTTCCTATGATATACAAGGGTATACCGGAGGAAGAACGTCATATCAGAGCAAGAAATGCATTAAAAGTAGTCGGTCTGGAAAAGCGGGAGGATCATATGCCTAACCAGATGTCAGGCGGGCAACAGCAAAGAGTAGCCATAGCCCGTGCAATTGTGAATGATGCACCGCTGATACTTGCAGATGAGCCAACAGGGAACCTTGATACAAAAACCAGTATTGACGTTATGAACTTTTTTGTAGAGCTTAACGAAAAATACGGAAAAACAATTGTTCTGGTAACGCACGAACCCGATATTGCGGAATACACCAAACGCATAATCAGGTTTAAAGACGGTTCAATAGTATCGGATTTGCCGAAAAATGAATGGCTTAAACAAAGGACCAGAGAAACATGATAGATTTTAAATCAACATTAAGAATTGCAATCAATTCGCTAAAAGTAAATAAAATGCGAAGTATGCTGACAAGCCTGGGTATAATTATCGGTGTAAGTGCCGTGATAATAATGCTCGCAATCGGTACGGGAGCACAAGAAAAGGTACAGCAGAATATGGAATCAATGGGCAGCAATCTTCTGACAGTAAGGGGGGCATCTGCAAAATCAGGCGGTGTGCACATGGGTATGGGTTCCATACCCACGCTTACAACAAAAGATGCAATTGCCATAAATAAAAATGCAAGAGGCGTATTGGCTGTTGCCCCTGTTTCATCAGAAACAAAACAACTGACTTACAGCAATCAAAACTGGTCAACAACCGTATATGGCACAATGCCTGAATATTTTTTTATAAAGAATTATGAGTTGGATAACGGCAGAGGGTTTATACCGGAAGATATAAGAAATGCGGCAAAAGTTGCCGTTCTGGGAACAACCGTTGCATCGGAATTGTTTGGAGATGTTGACCCCGTAGGGCATACGATGCGTGTCGGGAATGTCCCGTTTAAAATAATAGGAACGCTTAAATCTAAAGGTCAATCCGGACCTATGGATCAGGACGACTTAATCTTTATACCGCTGACAACGGCACAACGAAAAGTATTCGGAACGGATTTCCCTAACACGGTTAGCATGATTGTAGTAAAATGTCAGGATGCCGATGTTGTTGACACAACGGAAGCCGATATTGATGAGCTGCTTATGAAACGCCATAATATCGGAGCTAATCAAACAAAGGATTTTGAAATAAGAAATTCAGCCGAATTTCAAGAAAAGATGAAATCAACAGTTCAGACATTTGCAATACTTCTTGCATCAATCGCATCGGTATCGTTACTGGTAGGCGGTATCGGGATTATGAACATAATGCTTGTGTCCGTAACCGAGCGAACAAAGGAAATAGGAATAAGAATGGCAATCGGGGCAAGAGCGTGGGATATACGGTGGCAATTTTTGATTGAATCGTTTTTATTATCAATCATAGGCGGTCTGGCGGGTGTATTTGTCGGAGTGACCGGTTCTCTGCTTGTCGGGGTATTCGCTTCTGAAATGTCCGTAAAGATATCTATGTTCTCCGTATTGCTGTCACTGGGTTTTTCGGGGCTTGTCGGAGTTGCGTTCGGGTATTATCCGGCATACAAAGCTTCACTTCTCAACCCGATTGATGCATTAAGATATGAATAATTGGGTTTTCAGGTAGAGTTTGAGGAAAAATCCCAAACCACCGGCAGGTTATAATAATCTTTCAGATTAGTTAACCGTCCTTTCATCCCTGCGGACAAGGAAAAATGTGATCAAAGCTCTCTTGCGTGATAGGAGATATCCCGTTTTGCCCTGCTCCGCCAGAGAGGGCAGAATTTGTTAGCGGGCTTTGCGAGCTTACAAATTCGGGCGAGGTGATATCTGTGTAAGTTCCGGAATATAATTCATTTACCCCTTAAGGATGAGGTGATTGCACCCCACCCCTGCGGAGCAGACAGTGCCAACTGGCTTTGCAGGCGGAGCGGGTGGGAACCAGTTTGCGCTGCGGGTGTAGCAATAACCCCAGCCCGGACGCGTCGGGGGGGGGG
>JAJPXE010000101.1 GCA_021205645.1 Candidatus Gastranaerophilales bacterium
GTAAAAATCTATATATAACACATTCAGAGCAAGATTATCGGTCAAATAATCTTTAAGTATCAGTAATTTTAGATAATCAGCTCCGGCAATCAACTACAGAAGTACCTGTGTGCCAATGAGTATTCTGTGCGAGTTTCCGGCTGCACTATCCTGACGAAAAATGTAATTGACCATAAATTTGAGTGCCTGACCTTTTATAAAATAATTAAACCCTGCACTGTATTCACGCCTGCGATAACTCGAATTGGTGCAATCCGGAATAAATTCATCATATCTGGCAAGTAATTGATACCGATTACTTATATTATAGTAAAGTGTTGTGTAATAACCTCCGGCATGACCCGATGAGCAGCCTGCCCGTCCGTTGTAACCGTCTGCTTTCGCAATTTCAAAATCAGCACCGATTTTTTTATAGCGATATCTGACATATCCGCCGACAACCGTATAATTAAAATGAACCCGTCCGGAGGTCAGACCGCCGCCGATTTTTAAATCACCGAATCTGCCATCGGTTTTGCCAAGTGGTTTTATATTAACCCAGCCGCAAAATTCAGCACCGGGAAAAAACTCACGAAAATATGTTCCCGATGAATAACCGCCTATATCATAATCTATCAGCCTGTAATCACCGTTTATTCTGACCCCGAGTTTCCTTATGTTACCGAAATTTCTGCTTATCTGTGAACGCGAAAACAACGGAAGCAGCAATTCACTTCTGCCTCCCTCCTGACCGGTGTGAGTGCGGCTGTTCCCGATTGTAATTGAGTTATTTTTGTTGAATTTGTGCCTTATAAATGTGTCAGAAAACAAATTCTGCATAAAACTAAATTCGTTCTGGGGCACATATCTGGTAGTTATGACAAATGAAGTTTTTTTGTTCTTAAAATCACCGTGTAATCTGGTTTCTAAAATATCATAGTCCATTGATGTATCAGTGTTATGTTTTAAAAAGTTTATACCTAATCCGCCCCGCCAGCCTGTCCAAATACCTATATTATCCAACGGACCTTTTTCAAGTTTCTTTGTCATGATACTGTCCATAAGATATTCTATGTGATCATAATCGGATATTTCCAGATGATAAATATCGCTAATCTTATCCTTGAGCGGCTTGTTATACTCATCTTCTTCTATCGGATTAGAGCTTATATCATCGTAGCCCTCTGTTTCTTCATAAATTTCCATTTTAAGTTTACCGTCATCTGGCTGTTCAAGATTGATTTCTTCAATGGCAAAAACGCATGGCGATATCAGTATAAAGAAAAATAAAATTAAAGCGGTTTTAACGGAAAAACTCATTATTTCTTAAGTATATCACCCTTTTAGCAAAATATGTAATATATTTTTATAAATGTTATAATGTGTTCGAGGGTTTACGAAAAAAATTAAAATTTTTCCGCACCCTCTTAATCGGATAGTTGTAATGTTTGAAGAATTTATAAAATCTGGACACAAAATCTTTAAATTAGTATGCGGAGCCGGGAACGAGTGTCCGCAGGATGTAGAGCGGCTTGTTGCAATATATTCTCTTGCGGGTTGTAATATATTTGATATTTGCGCAAAAAAAGAAATATTAGCTGCTGCAAAAAAAGGGTTGGATATATCGGGAATAACGAATGACAGGTATATATGCGTAAGCGTTGGAATGAAAGGCGACCCGCATACATTAAAAGCCGGAATAAATCAAAATCAATGTTTGAAGTGCGGAAAATGTCAATCTGTCTGCCTGAACGATGCTGTTAAACAGAATTTTGTTGTTAATACGCAAAGATGTATCGGCTGCGGCAGGTGCTTTGAGGTTTGTCAAAATAATGCCGTTGATATGTATGAAAATGAAATTGATCTAAAAACGATATTACCCGAACTTATACCTATCGGAGTCGATTGCATAGAATTTCATGCAGCATCGGAAGATAGCCGGGATATAGACAAAAAATGGAAAATAATAAATGAAAGTTTTGATGGCATGCTAAGTATCTGTATAGACAGGCTCAATCTCGGAAACAAAGGTGTTCTTGAGCGAATAAAGACCATGATTGCCTTGCGGCGTCCGTATACAACGATAATTCAGGCTGACGGAATACCCATGAGCGGAAGTGACGATAATTACAAAACAACACTTCAGGCAGTCGCTATGGCAGAAATTATTCAAAATGCCAAATTGCCGGTATATATGTTTATTTCCGGAGGCACTAATTCAAAAACGGCTAAACTTGCGAGTTTATGCGGAATTGATTACAAAGGTATCGCTATTGGCTCTTATGCCAGACTGGTTGTGAAAGATTTTATAGCAAGAGATGACTTTTATACAAATAAAATTGTGTTTAATAAAGCTCTTGATATTGCTAAAAATCTGGTTGAGGAAAGTATAAAATAATGATTACGGATAAAATAATTAAAACAGTAAAAAAATATTCTGAAAAAGATTATGCGGTTTGGATTTCCACAATTTTACAAATCCAAAAAGGCGGTTATGGCGCAAATGACAAAATTCTAGGTGTCCGTGTTCCGATACTGAGAAAAATTGCCCGTGAATATTCATCAATCTCACTTGAAGATGTTGAAATACTTCTAAAAAACGAATACCACGAAATAAGGCTCCTTGCACTTTTTATCCTGATAATAAGATTTAAAAACAATAAAAGCGAACGTCTGTATATTTTGGAGTTGTATCTTAATAGTGTAGAATATATCAATAATTGGGATTTGGTTGACATATCCGCTCCGAATATATTAGGCAAATATATTTATGATAATATGGACAGGCTTGATTTATTGGATAAATTGTCATGCTCATCGCAATTATGGGAGCAGCGGATTGCAATAGTTTCGACGCAATATCTGATAAAAAACGGGATGTATAAGCCGACAATAAAGCTGGCAGAGAGGTTTTTAACTCACTCTCATCATCTTATACATAAAGCAGCGGGGTGGATGCTGAGAGAGCTCGGGAAAAGAGATATTAACGAGCTTTATGGCTTTCTTGACAGGTTTGCGGCAAGAATGCCGGGAATCATGCTAAGATATGCCATTGAACGTTTAGCACCTGAGAAAAGGAAATATTATCTAAAAATAAAAAAAATCATAGTGTTCGGCAATAATTAAGCCGGAGGGAATATGCCGTATTTTTTGCAAATTTATTTGCAATAATTGTCGTAATTTGATAAAATTAATTGTAAATGTTTTGTAATATAATAGCAAAAAAATAGAATTTGATGCTTTATATAAAAGGACGTAAAAAGAACAGTATAAAACAAGAATAGAAAGTTGGGTTATTATGAGCGAAATCAATAAACCTGAGATAAAATTAAGTCAGCCGTCGTCAAGAACCGGACGTGCTGATATAAAGCCTGAAAATAGACCTGAGTTGATAACAAATCAGCCAAAAGATTATAAAGAGGCAGCCGCAGCACCGGGGGCAGAAGCAGCAGGCAGAGCACAGCTGATGATTAGCAAAACTGCTAAGGCTGATAATATAGAAACAGACATTCAAAAAATATTGAATAATCCGTCAATTTTAGATGATTCGGAGGTATTATTCAATGCCGCAGAAAAAGCAGGTATTCCGTATCCTGTAGCTGCAACATTTGCGACACAAGAGCTTGTGTAAAAAATAATATGCTTTCCGCAGCATAGATTTCTATCCATAACAGAAAATCAACCATTTTATCTACACATTAGGAAAATATTGTTTTAATCTGTTTACGACGAGAATAAGTTAATTATCGTCTACCTGTCAAGCCAACACTAAGCATCGACAATTCGGGAGTGATCACACGAAATAAAATAGTCGTTGTTCTACAAAACAAAGCAACACAATTTATTTTGTCTATGTTGCAAACCTAAAATGAACAAGGTCACCGTCTTGTATTATATATTCTTTACCCTCAAGCCTTGTAACGCCTTTATCTTTGCAGGCGGAATATGAGCCGAGTTCGGCAAAATCTTTGTACGGAGTTATTTCGGCTCTAATAAACCCTTTTTCAAAATCGGTATGGATAACACCTGCCGCCTGAGGTGCTTTTGTACCCTCTTTGACAGTCCACGCGCGAACCTCTTTTTCACCAGCCGTTATGAATGTCAAAAGCTTTAAAAGACTGTAGACGGATTTAATCATCTTATCAATTCCGCTGTCTTGAACACCCAAATCCGCAAGATATTCTTTTGCCTCATCTTTTCCCAGTGCGACAAGCTCCTCTTCTATCTTTGCCGATATAATGACCATCTGTGCATTGTGTTTTACTGCATATTCATCAACGAGTTTTGTATATTTGTTTCCGTCTTTTAAATCTGTTTCCGACACATTCGCACAGTATATGACGGGCTTTACGGACATAAGATTTAACATCTTTATAATTGCGAGTTCTTCTTCATTAAAATGTTCTTCCGGATTAATGAATGAACCTTCAGAGAGTAAATCCGATAATTTTTTCAAAACTTTATCTTCTAAAACAGCCGTCTTATCACCTGATTTAACCTGTTTTAAAATTCTTGCCTCTCTTTTTTCAATGGAACTTAAATCCGCAAGTATTAATTCCGTATTGATAACCTCAATATCACTCAACGGGTCAACTTTGCCCGCAACATGAACGGTATTTTCATCATCAAAACACCTCACAACCTGAATGATTGCATCAACTTCTCTTATATTGTGTAAAAACTGGTTTCCGAGACCCTCGCCCTTGCTTGCACCTTTTACAAGCCCTGCAATATCGACAAATTCAATTGCCGTCGGGATTATCTGATTGGTTTTGCATAGTTTTGCGAGTATTTCAAGCCTCTCATCCGGAACACTCACAACACCGACATTCGGTTCAATCGTACAAAACGGATAATTTGCACTCTGTGCATTCATTGATGATGTCAATGCATTAAACAAAGTCGATTTTCCGACATTAGGCAGTCCTACAATACCTGCTCTTAACATTTATACCTCGTTTTCTTGTTTTTCCAATGCTTCTATAGCAATAGCAACACCCGCACTAGCTCCGAGCCTGTCAGCACCGGCATTTATAAGCTCCAATGCTTTTTTATAATCTCTTATGCCGCCTGAGGCTTTGACTCTTAAGCCGTATGGCTTTACCGTATCGCTCATCAGCTTCACATCTTCCGCTTTAGCCCCGATGCCGCCTTTTACAAAACCGGTCGATGTTTTTACAAGATTAGCGCCGGCTTCAACACAGATTTCACAGGCTTTTTTTATTTCTTCCCCGGTCAATAAATCTGTTTCCAGTATGACTTTTAAATTATTATTCGGGCATGCTGCTCTGACTGCTCTAATGTCATTCAAAACATAATCATAGTCTTTGTCTTTAAGCTTTGAAACATTGATAACCATATCAATTTCATCAGCCCCGTTTTGGATGGCATCTTCTGCCTCAAACGCTTTAACCTCCGGCGTATTTGCCCCGAGCGGGAAACCAACGACCGTAACAATTTTGACATCACTGTCTTTAAGATATTGTTTTGCATACCGTACATAGGCAGGATTGACACATACTCCGAAAAATTTGTATTCAACAGCTTCTTTAAAAAGTTTTTCAAGCTCAAATTTTTGCAAATCCTGTTTTAAAAGTGTATGTTCAATATATTTATTAATCGCCATAGCTCTGTCCTCTAGTTGATAAATACTATTTCAAGCCCTTACGTTTGTAGTAATCTTCAATGAACCCCGTGTTAAATTTGCCGCTGATAAACACCTCATCTTCAATAATTCCCTGATGAAAAGGAATAGTTGTAGCAATTCCCGTGACGACATATTCTTTCAATGCTTGATACATTCTTCTTCTTGCCTCATTTCTGTTTTCACCCCAACAAATGAGCTTGCCTATCATGGAGTCATAATACGGCGGAATAGAATATCCCGGATAAACATGTGAATCGACCCTTATACCAAATCCCCCGGGGGCGAAGTATCCGTCAATTTTTCCGGGACACGGCATAAAATCTTTCTCCGGATTTTCAGCATTGATACGACATTCTATAGCATGACCGTGCAAACGGATATCATCTTGAGTATAATCAAGCTTTTCACCGGCAGCAACCCGTATTTGTTCTCTTACAATATCAACCATTGAAATCATCTCTGTAACGCAATGTTCAACCTGAACACGTGTATTCATCTCCATAAAATACCATTTTCCGTCGTGGTCAAGCAAAAATTCACAGGTGCCAGCCCCCTCGTAGTTAATAGCTTTAGCTGCACGAACAGCTGCAGCTCCCATTTCTTTACGTGTTTTTTCATCAATCGCCGGCGAAGGTGCTTCTTCGAGCAGTTTCTGGTGACGTCTTTGAATTGAGCAATCTCTTTCACCGAGGTGAATGACATTACCAAAACTGTCACCAAGAACCTGAACTTCTATATGACGCGGATTTTCCAAAAATTTTTCCGCATAAACATCAGGGTTGCCAAAGAAACTTTGAGCCTCTGCCTGACAAAGGTTCATGTTTACTTCCACATCATCATCATTTCTGCATATTCTCATTCCTTTTCCGCCGCCGCCTGCAGTTGCTTTCAGGATAATCGGATACCCTGCTTTTTTAGCGAACTCCTGAACCTCCTGAACGGTTTTTACAATACCTGTTCCCGGAGTTACGGGAACATTATTTTCTATCATAGTTTTCCGTGCAGTGGCTTTATCGCCCATTTTACGCATAGCCTCTGATGTTGGTCCGATAAACTTAATTCCGCTTTGCTCGCACATTTCTGCAAAATCAGCTCTTTCTGATAAGAAACCGTATCCGGGATGGATTGCATCAGCACCCGAAACACTTGCCGCTGCCATAATTCTGCTTATATCCAGATAGCTTTTACTGCTCGGAGCCGGACCTATACAATAAGAATCCGTTGCTAATCTGACGTGCAAAGACTCTGCATCAGCCTCTGAATATATAGCAACCGTAGGAATACCTAATTCTCTGCATGCTCTTATAACTCTTACGGCTATCTCACCTCTGTTTGCAACTAATACTTTTTTTAACATATCACTATCCTTATAAAATAAATTCGACCGTCACAGGAAGATTTATAAACAAAAAATGCCGGCAAAATTCTTTTGCCGGCACATTAATAATTATTCCACATACATAATGGTCTGACCGTATTCAACGGTCTGACCGTCTGTAACACAGATTTCAGTAATTTTACCCGAAAAATCTGATTCAATTTGGTTCATAAGCTTCATAGCCTCAACAATACAAACCACATCACCTACTGAAATGCTGTCACCGACTTTAACAAAAGGTTCAGCATCAGGAGAAGGTTTGCTGTAGAATGTTCCGACCATAGGTGAAACAATGGCATTACCTTTGTTCGTTTTTTCTTCAACGGCAGGTTCCGCAGCAACGGATTGAGCCGGTTGAGCAGGCGCAGCCGCAGGCATTGCGGGTGCAGGCATGCCGGCACTGATTACTTCGGGCAAATCTTTTCTGATTGTTATTGCCTGATCACCATTTTCCAGTGAAATTTCCGTCAGTTCGTTATCGGCTATGATTTTAGCTAATTTTTCTATATAATCAGTTTCAAATTCCATTTTTTACCTCATTACTATTAACATCTGTCAAGATATTCATTAGACCTTGTATCGACTCTGATAACATCGCCGTTAGAAACAAAGAACGGAACATTAACAACAGCGCCTGTTTCAAGCGTAGCAGGCTTTGTACCGCCCTGAGCCGTGTTTCCCTTTTCTGCAGGTGGAGTATCAACAACTTCCAGCTCAACGTGGGATGGAATATCAATACCGATGATATTGCCGTCATGCATTAACACCTGAATAACCATATTTTCTTTCAAATATTTCACGCCGCTGCCGACTTGAGCCTCTGATAATTGCATTTGCTCGTAGGATTCGTTATCCATCATAACAAAATCCTTGCCTTCTTTGTATAAATATTGCATTTCACGTCTATCCAGAGTAGCTTTTGCAACTTTTTCGCCTGCTCTAAAAGTCTTTTCAACAACCTGTCCCGTTTCTACATTTTTGAGTTTTGAGCGTACAAAAGCTGCACCCTTGCCCGGTTTTACGTGTAAAAACTCGACCACCGACCACAAACCATTGTCTAATTGCAGAGTTAAACCTGTTTTAAAATCGTTTACAGAAATCATATAAGCTCCTTATAATATCTATAATTATACTATTTCCCCGATAATAACATAAAAATAATAATTTTCCAAATATTAAACAATTATAAAAAAATTATTCACTATAGAATCTGCGGAAAAATGTTCCTGCCCTCTCCGGAGGAGTAAATATATTGAGGGAACTAAAAAAAACATTTACCCCTGTACTTATCTTTGTCGGGTAAGAAACCCGAACCAAGCCGTGTAAGTACATCAGGGTTTACATAAATCGGGGCGAAAGTTTTTTAAACTTTCGCCCCGATAACTTATCTGTTCTGATTTATCATCAGATTGGAATTGCAAATATTACCAATTATTTCATCAATTCACCGACTGATTTATATACAGCCATACGTTTAGCAGCATCAGATTCTGCCTGTGTATAAAGCTCCTCAGCAGCTTCAGGGTTTGTCTTGATAAGCGATTTATAACGTCCCTCGCTTCTGATAAACTCTTGATAACTGCCCTTAGGCTCTTTTGCATCCCAGCTGAACGGAGTTTCGTTATCAGGATTGTATCTGTATAACGGGAAGTATCCTGCTTCAACCGCACGTTTTTGCTCTGTTTGAGTTTTACTCATATCTATTCCGTGAGCAATACAAGGAGCATAAGCAAAGATTATCGACGGACCGTTGTAGCTTTCGGCTTCCTGCAGTGCTTTAAGAGTTTGACCCCTGTCAGCACCAAGAGCAACTGATGCTACATATACATATCCGTATGACATACTCATCAAGCCCATGTTTTTCTTGTATGTTCTCTTACCGCCTGTTGCAAACTTAGCAACAGCACCTGTCGGAGTCGATTTTGATGCCTGACCGCCCGTATTTGAATATACTTCGGTATCAAGTACAAGAATATTGACATTCTTATTCTGGGCAAGAACATGGTCTATACCGCCGTATCCGATATCGTTTGCCCAACCGTCACCGCCAATTATCCATACGGATTTGTCGGTAAAATAGTCTTGAAGTTCTCTGACTTTTGCTAAATCAGGACATTTTATATCCGCATACTTTGCAAGAACCTCTTTTGCCTTATTTTGAGCCGCAATTGCCTCGTCTGTCTTAGAATTGTCAAAATGAGCCATTGCTCCTTCCAGCGCCTCTTTTAAATCAGCAGGTGTCTTATCATTTTCAAGCACTTTTTCCACAAAAGTTTTTAAGGTGCTTCTGTTCTGATCAACAGCCAATCTCATACCGTAACCAAACTCGGCATTATCTTCAAATAATGAGTTTGCCCATGCCGGACCTCTGCCCTCTTTGGTTTTTGTGTACGGAATTGTCGGGAATGTTCCCGAATATATTGATGAACATCCTGTTGCATTCGCTATTATTGAGTTTTCACCGAAAAGCTGCGATACCAGTTTGACGTACGGTGTTTCACCGCAGCCTGCACAGGCACCCGAAAACTCAAACAGCGGTTTTCTCAGCATTGCCCCTTTAATGGTTTTGGTTGTATTTCTACCCATTACATTGTCAGGTAATGAGTCAAAGTATTTTTCGTTTTCTAACTCGCAAGCATCAATCTCAGCCTCAATAGACGACCAGCTTAAAGCTTGTTTTTCAGGATTTTTATTTGCAGGACACTGATCTACACAGACACCGCAGCCCGTACAATCTTCGCAATATACCTGCACTTTAAATTGTTCACCGTTCAAGTTTGGTTTAGCATCAACTGTTTTGAACGAGTCAGGAATATTTTTAAGACTGTCTTTTTCTGCCAGTTTAGTTCTGATAGCGGCGTGAGGGCAAGCAGATGCACATATACCGCACTGAATACAATTTTCAGAATTCCAGTGAGGTACACGTGGTGCAATACCACGTTTTTCCAGACAAGCCGTTCCTGTCGGAATAACTCCATCTATCGACATTGCCGATACCGGAATATCGTCGCCTTTCTGACGCATTGACGGTTCTATAATTCTCTTTGCGAATTCATCTGCATCATCTGATATTAATTTAACATCATCAACGCAGCCGACACCGTCGAGCGAAGCAGGTACTATCACTTCTTCACAGGCATCAACCGCAGCATCTATCAATGCAAGGTTCATATTAACAACATCATCGCCTTTCTTTTTAAATGTTTTTGTTGTCATCTGTTTCATACCCTCAAGAGCTTGTTCAAACGGTATGATACCCGAAACTTTAAAGTAAGCAACCATCATAACTGTATTGGCACCTTTACCCCGAAGCCCCGGCTGCTGCTTAATCAGAGCTTCAGCATCAACATTATAGAACTTGATTTTCTTATCAATAATTGTTTTCTGCATATCTCTTGTTAAATGCGCAAATGCTTCTTCTTTAGAGTACGGCGAATTTAACAGAAAAGTTCCGCCCTCTTTTATACCTTTCAGCAGATCATATCTGCCGATATAAGCGTGAGCCGAACAGGATACAAAATCAGGTGCGGTGATTAAATAAGTGGATTTAATCGGTTCATCACCAAACCTCAGGTGAGAAACCGTTACACCGAATGATTTTTTAGAGTCATAGGCAAAATATGCCTGTGCATCTTTATCCGTATATTGACCGATAATTTTAATTGAGTTTTTATTAGCCCCGACAGTGCCGTCCGAGCCAAGCCCCCAGAACATACAGTTTGTTGTACCCTCCGGTTCGGTTACAATATGTTCGGTAACTTTTAATGATTTATTGGTAACATCATCTTCAATACCGACTGTAAAATCATGGAAACCGTTGTTTTCAGAATGTTTATAAACAGCCAAAATCATAGACGGAGTGAATTCTTTTGAAGAAAGACCATAACGTCCGCCGATTACACGAATATCTTTATTCTCTAAAGCTGCAACAACATCCAGATACAGAGGCTCGCCGATAGAACCCGGTTCTTTTGTTCTGTCAAGCACAGCTATGCGTTTTGTTGATTTTGGTAAGGTCTCGTTAAATCTTTTAACATCAAAAGGTCTGTACAGTCTGACTTTAACAAGACCGTATTTAGTACCTCTTGTTTTGTTGAGATATTCTATGGTTTCTTCAATAGCTTCGCAGCCCGAACCCATTGCAACAATAACATCGGTTGCATCAGATGCACCTGCATAGTCAAACGGATGATATTGTCTGCCGGTTACTGTCGCAACTTTATCCATATATTCTTGAACAATATCAGGAACAGCATCGTAATACTTGTTAACAGTTTCACGTCCCTGGAAGTATACATCGGTATTTTGTGCCCCTACTTTACAAACCGGAGCTTCCGGACGAAGTGCTCTTTTTCTAAATTCTTCAATATATTCAGGTTCGACCAGACCAGCTATATCTTCATAAGATATTTCTTCGATTTTGTGAACCTCGTGAGATGTTCTGAACCCGTCAAAGAACTGCAAGAACGGAACTTTAGCTTTATAAGTTGCCAGATGGGCTACCAGAGCAAGATCCATTTCTTCCTGAACAGAATTTGCCGCTAACATAGCGAAGCCTGTGTTTCTGCAACCCATAACATCGGTATGGTCACCGAAAATTGCTAATGATTGAGCAGCTAAAGCTCTTGCTGCAACATGAAACACCGTAGGCAGCATTTCACCGGCAATCTTGTGCATAACCGGTATCATCAATAACAGCCCTTGAGAAGCTGTATAAGTAGAGGTTAAAGACCCTGCCGCAAGCGAGCCGTGAACTGCACCTGCCGCACCTGCTTCCGATTGCATTTCAGCTACGTTTACTTCTTTACCCCAAATGTTTTTCTTGTGTTGTGACGCCCATTCGTCGATCCATTCTCCCATTGTGGAAGATGGTGTAATAGGATAGATTGCCGATACTTCACTCAGTGCATACGCAACATGTGCTGCTGCATAGTTACCGTCAACCGTTATTGTTTTCTTTGGCATATGTACGCCCTCCTTACATATTTCTAGCCGTTTCTATAACTCTTTATATATTAAAATGTATCGCAAATATATTTTGATTACAACTGATTTAAC
>JAJPXE010000192.1 GCA_021205645.1 Candidatus Gastranaerophilales bacterium
ATATAATTGGAACTTAAGGTGTTTATAAAACTTAAAAATGTGGTATTATAATAGTGTAAGGACATTGTCTTTTACAGAGTGTTACACCCCACACCACTCTTTAATAAAAAAGGTATCTTGTTACTCCAAAAAAAAGAGGTGACATTATGGATACCATTTACTCAAGGCTTAACCATGAGCGGATTTTGATTTTGTGTGCCAATGTTGTTTTGATTACTGCTTTTATGCTTTCGCAAAAAAGTTTTGTTCTTGCTGACAACATTAGAATAGTCAACGGAATTGTTTCCCCGCCGATTATAAACTCGCTCCAATTGGAAAATCGGCTGGACAGGCTTATTACAGAACGGGACACCGCCGCAGAATTCGACTCATATATCACACGAAAGTATGCAAATTGTAAGATTTATGATGTCGGGAAAGGAATAAAACATATCAAACTCATAAGGTATTATCAAGGGAAACCCGTAAGATTAAATGTTATAGAAACGGACTTGAATGTTAATCCGAATATAAAAATCGAACCTGTATTAGCTTCAAAAACTCTATCGCATAAAGCATCGATAACGACAATGGCAAAAAATAATAATTCTCCGGTTGCAGTTAACGGTGCTTTTTTTCTGCCTCAAACCGGCTGTCCGCTCGGCACTATGATGATTAATAAAAAACTCTACACAGGTCCTGTGTTTAATCGTGTTGCAATGGGATTTTTTGATAACGGATTTGCTATGGACAGGATTAAACTTGATGCAAGTCTTAAATTCGGCTGGAATTCATCCCTAAAGATTGATAACATTAACCAGCCCCGAATGTCGGTTGCTTATGTTCTGGCATACACTTCCGACTGGGGCGAAATCTCACCTTATACCCCGAAAAATGGTGTTCAAATTGTTGTTTCTGACGGTAAAATTATCTCAATTTCTAAATCAAGAGAAAAAATACCTCAAAACGGTTTTGTAATAGTCGGACCGCAATCCGCTTTGTCCGGACTGAAAGTCAATGAAAAAGTTTCTTTAGATATAAAAACTTCCCCGGAATGGGAAAATGTTAACCATATAATAAGCGGCGGACCGTATCTTGTTAAAGACGGTGAAATATATATTGATATTAAAGATGAAAAATTGCTTGCCATTGGCGGTAGAAACCCGAGAACAGCTATCGGTTACACAAAAGATAACAGATTCATCATAGTAACTGCCGACGGTAGAGAGGGCAGTTCTATCGGGCTAACACTCAAAGAACTGGCATGTTATATGCAAAAGCTCGGCTGTGTGAATGCAATGAATCTTGACGGCGGCGGCTCAACCGTTATGTATGTTAACGGGTGCATCACAAACAAACCGCCCGTAAAAGGCGGTATCGCCCTCTCTAACGCCCTCACAATATCTTTAAGAGAATAAACTCAGCTCGTTTATCATATAAAATGAACCGCAAACGATGGTCAAAACCTCATCGGAAAAGGTTATATCATCGATAGATTTGAGTTTCTTTCCCTCTGGATAAACATCTGACAAAACAGAGTACTTGCATGCATTCGGGTTGTTGAATTCGTAGAAATAAAGGGTTTTTAAACACCTGTCTGATATGATATGATTAATCATTTTCTTATAATCTTTTGTGCTTAAACAACCAAAAATGTACTGTTTAGGGATTTTTGGATAATACCTGTCTAAATTCTCCCGCAGTACCTCAAAACCGTTCGGGTTATGAGCACCGTCAATAATCATATTTTTTTCTTTTATATATTGAAACCGGCACGGATGTTTTACGTTTTTTAGCCCTTGAATAATCGTATCGGACGTCAAATCTTTGTATTTCAGTTTTAAAACTGCAAGAACAAGTGCAAGGTTTTCCAGTTGATTTTGACCTTTTAAGGGAAGGGCTTGTGCATATTCATCGGGAACATAAGGTGCTGCAAGCACGAAAAGCGAACCAACCTCATCTGCTTTATCTTTTATCACCTCGTATCCCTCAGCCGTTATGACAGCTGAATTCGGCTTTATTATTCCCGATTTTTCAAAAGCTATTTTTGATTTTGTATCACCGAGTCTGTCTGTATGGTCTAAATCTATATGCGTTATAACTGCACATTCGTTTTTTATAATAACATTTGTTGCATCAAACCTCCCGCCCAGACCGGTTTCAAGGATTGCTATATCAACCTTGTTATCCGCAAAATATTTAAACATTACTGTTGTCAGGATTTCAAATTCTGTCAGATGAATTTTATTTTTGCCTGCAAGGTCTGTTATCATCTCTGTATAGTTTGCAAATTCTTCTTTTGGAATATTGACTCCTCTAATCTTAATACGTTCAGTGTATTCAATAATATGCGGACTGGTATAAAGCCCTGTTTTATATCCTGCCGTTCTCAATATAGCTTCAAGTATTGCACATACGGAGCCTTTCCCGTTTGTGCCCGCAACCTGAATACATTTTAATTTCTCCTGAGGATTTTTGAGAAGTTCTAATATTTTTTGTATTCTGTCAAGTCCGAGATTAATATAAAATTTGTCTTTTGAGGTTAATAAGGATACAGAACTTTCATAATCCATTATTATTTATCTCCGGTATTAAGCTGATATTTTGGTGTATATTCTTCTTCTTCTTCGAGTTTATTGATTTTTTCAATAAGCGGGAGTCTTATGCCGAAAGTAGATCCTTCGCCGGATTTTGAGTTAACAAAAACCTGTCCCGAATGGTGTTTTTCGACTGAGATTTTAACCAGATGCAGCCCTAACCCTGTACCTTTTACGGTGTGAGCGCTTGTTTCAACACGGAAAAATCTGTCAAATACTTTTCTCTGATTTTCTTCCGAAATTCCGGGTCCCTGATCTGTTACAGTTATTTCAATATAGTCTTTTATTTTTTCTGCTTTGACCTTAATCTTTGTTTTTTTTGGTGAATACTTAATAGCATTTGATAAAAGATTCATCACTGCTCTGTTTATGCTGTCATAATTTATTGGTATTTCAGGCAAATCAGGTTCTATCATTACAATAAATTCCAGAGATTTTTCTTCTGCCAGAATATTCGCTCTTGAAATGCAATCCTGAATAAGTGCGGAAATATTACACATATCTTTTTCAAGTTTGACATTCTTAGCCTCATATCTTGAAAAATCAAGAATATCATTAACCATATCGTGAAGCCGGATAATTTCTTTATTCATAATCCCGATAAATTCTTTCTGGGTTTCATAATCGAATTCGTTGCCGAGATTATAAAGGGTGTCACTGTAACTTCTCAGGACAGTCACGGGTGTCCTGAGCTCATGCGAAACATTGGAGATAAACTGCGAACGCAGCCTGTCCATTTCCACTTCTTTTGTTACATCAATAAGAACTACAATATATCCGACATAATCACCGCTGTTCAAAAACATCGGTGAAATAACCGTTTTGAGGATTTTGTCAGACACTTCAATATTAAATTCCAGTGGTTTATCAATCATATCAACGATAGGAGTGTTTTTAAACTCTTCGAGTTTGCTTTTGAATGCGATTATTCCGTTAGTATCGCAGTATTGCTGCAAATTCGTATTGATAATATCTTTTTCCGAGGCCGCAAGCAGGTGCTGTGCGTGTTCGTTTACAAGCAGGACTGTATCGACACTATCGCATACGATGACACCGTTTGCAATGCTCATAACAATTGCCTCAAACTTGTTGCGCTCCAGAGTGAGGCTTTCAATAGAGCTTTCATTGTATGAATGGAGTTTTTCGGACATATCATTGAACGCCTTGTACAGTTCGCGGATTTCTCTGCTTGTGCCAATGCTGTTGAGTTTGTACCCGAATTCTCCCGAGGAGAGTTTTTTAACACCCTCATATAGATTTTTTACCTCCCGTGTCGCAATAATGGAGTTCATAATGATAATAAGCCCGATAGTAAGCCATGCGATAAGAAAGGCTATAGTCAAAGACAGTTTGGTCATAGCGCTTATTTCATCAATAATATGTCCGGTAAGTCCGATAGTAACAGAGCCGAGAAGAACATGTTTTGCCTGCGGCTGAATGTTCAGCATAGGTGCGCTTACAGTGATTCTTGCAGTGCGCTTTTTGCACATATCGTCTTTTTTACTTGAATAAATGATATTAGCTTTTGCATCTCTGAACTCAATAAAAGCCATATCATCATTTGCTTCAAGCATAAACAGTGCGTGAGTTCTGAGAGTATTGCAGATAGTATCGGCAGGCAAACCTTTTGTCAGTTCAACACTTTCAATTGCGAGCGACTTTGACAGAGCATGTCCGAAATAACGATAACAGGTGTTAAGGCTGTCATTGATACTGAACACTGCCATTGATGATATAAGCATTATCAGTACAGTGCTGAAAAATAAACCGAGCGTAACTAATCTCTTCTGAGCAGACATTCTGTTGAATATTTTCATAATGTCATTGTATCACTTAAATTATCTAGTGCAAATAGTACGTGCAACATGAACGCCGGATGCTGATGCCTGTATCAAACCTCTTGTCACTCCGGCACCGTCTCCGATTGCAAAAAGGTTTTTTACTCCTTCTGTTTCAAGTTCGTCGGTTAACTTTACCCTTGCGGAATAGAATTTGACTTCCACGCCGTAAAGCAGTGTATATCTTGATGCGGTTCCGGGTGCAATCTTATCAAGTGCAAAAAGCATTTCAATAATGCTTGTGAGCTGCCTGTAAGGCAGAACAAGACTTAAATCCCCCGGAGTCGCACATTTTAATGTCGGCTCAATTATGCTTGATTTTAGTCTGTCAGGAGTTGAACGTTTCCCCTCAAGCAGATCACCGAAACGCTGGACAAGTATTCCGCCGGCAAGCATATTGGCAAGACTTGCTATATGCTGACCGTAAGCAATCGGTTCTTTGAACGGTTCCGTAAATTTTTCGCTTACGAGAAGTGCAAAATTCGTATTTTTGGTTTTAATATTAGCATAACTGTGACCGTTTACGGTTGCAATACCATTGTAATTTTCCTGTACAACTTCACCGTTGGGGTTCATACAGAATGTTCTGACTTCATCTCCAAATTTCGGAGAGTAGTAAACAAGTTTTGATTCATAGAGTTTTTGGGTAATCGGCTCAAACACCGGTGCCGGGAGCTCGACTCTGACCCCGACATCAACGGCATTATTAATCATACCGATTTTATGGTCTGCAAATTCTTTTGTGAGCCAATCTGCACCTTCTCTTCCGGGAGCTACAATTGTATATTCAGAGCGGATTTCTTCACAGTTATCAAGCAGAACTCCTTTGACCTGTTCACATTCAACAATCAATTTCTCTGCAGCAACGTTATTTATAATAGTTATCTTGTCTGCAAGATAATCCTGCATATTTTTAAGAACATCGAGGCTTCTTTCCGTTCCGAGATGTCTGACCGGCGAATGTACAAGTTTTAGCTCCGCAAGTGCCGCCTGTCTTTCAAGTTCTTCAAATACTTTTATATCAGTTCCGAAAACTTCATCAGTCGCACCGTAGTCAATATAGAGTTTATCAGCGTATTCAATGAGTGCTTCAGCTTGCTGCCGCGGCATATAATCAACGAGGTGACCTCCTACATCTGGGGTGAGTGTCAATTTGCCGTCTGAAAACGCACCTGCGCCGCCCCAGCCACACAATAATCCGCAGCGTTTACAGTTTACGCACTTTGCCGAACCCTCTCTCAGGGGACATTTTCGTTTTTCTATTTTTTGTCCTTTTTCTATAAGTACAATTTTCCACTCCGGTTTTAGTTTTACTATCTCCAGAGCGGTAAAAATCCCCGCAGGTCCGCCGCCTATAATCGCCACGTTATACATTTTGCTTCCTCGCACTATGCTGTTACTTTTTTACGATACTAAAAACATACCGTTAGATAAATATTTTTTTAAGTAAATTTACAATTGAGGATGCGGAAAAATCCGAAAATGACACGCTCTGCCGATTTAAAACCGTTCTCCGGAGTTTGTAGGAAAATACTACAAACTCAAATCAATTATTCAAACTGTGAATAGGAGCAGGTATTCTGCCCGCTCTGTTTACAAAATCCTCCGAAGAAAGACCGTTTACGGCAACAACGGGTGCTTCTCCGAGTAAGCCGCCGTACACTACTTTATCTCCGACTTTTTTACCAGATGCAGGAATTAACCTTACGGCAGTTGTTTTTTTGTTAATCATACCGATTGCCATCTCGTCGGCTATAATTCCCGCAATTGTTGAAACAGGCGTATCTCCGGGAATAGCTATCATGTCAAGTCCGACAGAACATACGGAGGTCATTGCCTCTAATTTGTCAAAAGTAAGATATCCTTTTTTTGCAGCCTCAATCATGCCTGCATCTTCAGATACGGGAATAAACGCTCCTGACAGTCCGCCGACATGCGAGCTTGCCATTATTCCGCCTTTTTTAACCGCATCATTAAGCATTGCAAGTGCTGCGGTTGTTCCGTGTGCACCGGCATGCTCCAGACCCATTGCCTGAAAAATCTCTGCAACACTGTCACCTACTGCCGGTGTCGGTGCAAGCGACAGGTCTATCACACCGAACGGGATATTCAGCCTGTCCGCAAGGTGACGCCCCACAAGTTCGCCGGTTGAGGTTATTTTGTATGCGGTTTGTTTGATAACTTTTGCAAGTGTGCCTAAATCTGCTTTTGAATCTAAATTCTTTATAGCAGCTCTGACAACTCCCGGACCTGATACCCCGACATTAAGTGCACACTCCGGTTCGCCGTATCCGCAGTATGCTCCTGCCATAAACGGATTGTCGCTTACGGAATTACAAAAACAAACAAATTTTGCTGCCCCTAATCCGTCCTGATCTTTTGTCAATTCAGCCGATTTTTTGATGATTTGCGCAACTTCCAGTATAGCATCCATATTAATTCCCGCTTTTGAGCTGCCGACATTAACGGATGAACAAAGTCTTGATGTTGCGGCAAGTGCTTCAGGTATTGATTTTATAAGTGCCAAATCGCCTTTGCTGCAGCCTTTCTCGACAAGTGCCGAATACCCGCCCACAAAATCAACTCCGACCTCTTTTGCTGTATCATCAAGAGTCTGAGCTATTTTTACGTAATCGTAACAGTCGCACGATTCTCCGATTATTGAAATCGGGGTGAGAGCAATTCTCTTATTTACAATGGGGATAGCATAATCATCACCGATTTCTTCTGCATAACGAACAAGGTTTTCGGCATATTTAAGGATTTTTTCACGTATTCTTTTGCATACGGAATTAATATCTCTGTCTATACAATCTCTAAGGCTAATTGCCATTGTAACCGTTCTTATATCAAGATTGTATAATTTAATCATATTGATTGTTTCAAGGATTAAATTCGCATCAAAGCTTTTCATACTGTCCACCCGTCCCCTGTTTGAGAAATTGCTGGAGAACATCCAGTTTTTGCTCTTTGAGAGTTAATCTAAGCTCAACACGGCGGCTCTGTTTAAAGTCTTCCTTACCGTTAACCATAATCGGTTTACTGAAACTTGCGCCTTCAACCCTGATGATATGTGTCAGGTCTTTGTAATAAGGTTTTCCTTTGCATATTTGAAATATAAACTCAGCCACGTTATATGCACGGTTCATTGAGAGGTTCATGTTTTTCATATACTGCTGCTGCGGGGTGTAGCTCCCTCTGAACAGGTTAGAATCCGTATGTCCCTGTATAACAATATATGTAACATATTTTTTTAGCTCGGAATTAAGAATTGCATCAAAATACACAGGTAAAAATTTAGTCAAAAATTGTTTGCCGGCAGGAGTTAATTCTGCACTGTTGAGTTTAAAAAGTTCCAAATCGGAGATTTTAGCCATACCGCTGAACGGGTCTATCTCAACATCAATCTTTTTAGCTGTCTCAACAGGTTTTTCTTCAACAATTTGATTGACCTGTTCGGCTTTTTCTACAACATTGATATTTTGTTCTCTCATCTTTTCGACAACCTGCTGAACCGCCTCTCTGGTTGCCTGTGCCGCTTCTGCACCTGCGCCCTGACCGGTATTTGCACAAAATGCAAAGAATAATGTCGCAAAAATCATAAACATACCGATGAACAAATCGGACATTGTTACCCAAAAAATATTCTCCTCAAATTCTTGTTTTTTTGGTCTGAATTTTGCGCCCATAGACTGCTCCTAGAATAATCCGCCCAACTCGTCGCCGCTTTCGGATTTTTTAGCCATTGTGTCATTCAATGTGTTAACGCCGAATATCAAGCTGTCCAGATATGGCATAATAACATTTGCAAGATCTTTTTGGATTGAGCTTGCAAAAGATTTCGGTATTGCTTTAAGAATAGCTCCGTTTTCGTGGTTCTGGATTTTTGATGTTTTAAGCAGGTCGATAAGGAATGCCTCTGTTGAGATAACATTAAACAATGATGCGAGCTTCTGTTGAACCTTGCCGCATGCCGGCATCAAAAGCAGTGAAGAACTCATTTTATCAATAATGGTAAACACCAGGCATGAGCCGACCGCAAGTACGGAACACATTGCCGCTATCTGCATGTCGCTAACGAATTCCGCAACTGTATGGGTGATTGTTTCTGCCGATGTAAAATCAAGCAAACCAAATGCCGTAGCAATTTTAATAAATGTAAATAACGGACCGAAGCCGGTCAAAAGTGTCGGCATTACTCCAACAAGATTCTTGTTATAATGCGGAAACACCATGGATTCTTCATTAAAGAAATAAGGTATATCTGTTGTCGTTTGAATACCGGAAATACTTTCAGATACGTTCTCATATTCAATCTTATCTTCCGTATCCTGAAATGCAATGGTATCAGAAAATACCAGTGCATCTTTAAAATCTTCAAACGGCTTTGCCGTACAGATATTGTTTGATAATATCTGTTTGAATTCCTCGTATCTGTACGAGAGGTTGTTTTTCGTAAACGATTCTAAATCAACATAAAGCTGTTTAAGATTTTTCGCAATAAATAAGTATCGCTTCAACGTATATGTAAACCCTCCAATAAATACCGATATGATAATCAAAACCGGCGGGTCTTTAATCAGTCTTAAAAAAAAATCCATAGTTATTCTCTCCTGGTAAAGATTGTATCATAAAAATAATAAACTTACTACATAAAAAATTCGTGCTAGAATAGTAGCTATGATACAAAGGCGAGTTTCAAAACAGATATTGATAGGTGATGTAAGAATAGGCGGTGGTGCACCTGTTTCTGTTCAAACGATGTGTAATACCGATACACGTGATGTTGTATCAACTCTAAACCAGATAAAAGAGTTTGAAACTGCGGGCTGCGAGATTGTCAGGCTTGCCATTTTAAACAATGATGCAGCAGATGCTGTTAAAGAGCTGATAAAAAAATCTAATATACCGCTTGTTGCGGACATTCATTTTGATTACAGGCTTGCCGTAAAGTGTATTGAAAACGGAATACACGCACTTAGAATAAACCCCGGGAATATTGGTAAACGGGAGCATACGGAGCGTGTTGTTAACCTTGCAAAAATAAACAATGTTCCCATTCGCATAGGGATAAATGCGGGTTCTCTGGAGAAAGAGTTAAAATTACGCACGGATATGTCCCTCTCTCAAAAAATGGTTGAAAGTGCAATGAGGCATGTTCGTATACTGGAGGATATGGATTATGACCGCATAAAAATATCCTTAAAATCATCGGATGTACTGACGACGATAGAGGCATATCGTGAGATTGCAAAACGTGTCGAATATCCATTGCACGTAGGTGTAACGGAAGCGGGAACACTAAAAGACGGATTAATAAAATCCTCTGTCGGGATAGGAACTTTGCTTGCGGAGGGGATAGGCGACACAATAAGGGTATCATTAACAGAAAATCCTGTCGAAGAGGTTCATGCCGGCTGGGGGATATTAAAATCTCTGGGTTTAAGAAAAAGGGGGGTAAATTTTATATCCTGTCCGACCTGCGGCAGAACTCAGATTGATTTAATCGGTCTGGCAAAACGTGTTGAGGAGAGGTTTGCATCTCTTGATATAGCAATAACTATAGCAACAATGGGATGTCCGGTTAACGGTCCCGGGGAAGCTGCTGGTGCGGATTACGGTATTGCAGGTGCTATTGGTGAGGGGTATATATTTAAAAAGGGTAAGATAATACTTTCAAGAGTGCCGGAAGATGAATTACTGGACAAACTTGAAGAAGTTATCAGGCATGATTTTCGGATGAAGTGACTTTTTCGGGTGGGGTGATAATAAAAAATGAAAATTATGCAGATTAACTAATCCCCTCCTCAACCTGCGGAGCAGACAATGCCAAAAGACGAGGGGAAAAAGGCTTTAACCCGCTCCGGACATGTTACTATATCTGATTAACCAGTGTTTTTGCAAAACTTAGCGACTCATCGGTTATCTCGCCGCCTGCAAGCTCCGCCAGCGCATTTAATCTGGCTTTACCGGATAATGAATATATACTCACATTTGTGCTGTCACCCTGTGTTTTCTTCACATATATGTGCTTATCTGCCTTTGCTGCAAGTATTGCCTGATGTGTTATCATTATTACCTGTCTGTATCCTGCAAGTGATGATATCTCATCTGCTACTGCCTGAGAGGTTTTGCCCGATATACCGGTGTCAATTTCGTCAAAAATTACCGTATCTATATCATCATTCTGTGCAAATATAGATTTCAACGCCAGCATTATACGGGAAATTTCACCGCCTGATGCAACTTTTTCCAACGGATGCAGCGGCTCCGAAACATTTGTCGATATCATAAATTCAACATTATCTATTCCGTTTTCATACAACGGAACTTCGTTTACCGATATCTCAAATCGGCATTTCGGTAATTCCAGTTTTGTTAATGTTTCAACTATTAATGATGATAAAACTTCAGCATAATTCTTACGTTTTTCTGATATTATTTTTGCCAGTTTCATTAAATCATATTCTGTCTGATTGAGTTCTTGTTCCGTTTTTTCTATCTCAGCCGTTGAGTTTTCTATCATAGAATATTCTCTTTCAAGTTTTTCTAATGTTGTTAAAACATTTTCCAGTGAACCGCCGTATTTACGTTTAAGTTTATCAAGAAAGTATAACCTTTCCTGAATTTGGTTAAGACGTTCTGTATCATTTTCTATATTTTGGGAATAATCTCTGATTGTTGAACTTAAATCGTGCAGAAGCTCGTTTGCTTCGATGAATATTTCTTCAAGCGGATGTAATTTGTCATCAAGTTGAACGGCTTTTGACAGGTTCATTTTTATCATTGACAGTGCAGTGTTTATTGAATTTTCATCACCCGAAAGCCCCCAGTATATTCCGCCTGTTAACTCTCTCAATTTTTCTGCATTCTCAAGGACAGATGCTTCTTTTTGAAGTGTTTCATCTTCCTTGCTGTCCTGAATTTCAGCTGATTTTATCTCATCTGTCTGAAACTTGAGAAAATCAATCTGTGTTTCTGTTGTTTTCGATTGTGTTTTTAATTTGTTCAATCGTGTTTTTAATTCCGTATAATATTTATATTTTTGCGAATATTCTTCAAGCAGATTACCGCAGGTCGATTTTGCGTATGAGTCAAGCAGTTTGATATGATATTTCGGTTGAATAAAAGTGTATGATTGATGTTGAGAATGTATATCAAGGATATGACTTCTAAGTTCTTTTATCAAATTTTGTCCTGCTAATGTGCCATTGATACGGTATTTTGATGAGTGTGCGGTTATCTCGCGTGAGATAACAAATTCCTCTCCCTCTATATCAATTTCGTGTTTTCTTAGTAAGTTTAGTGCGCGATCATTTGTGATGAGAACCGTAAGCTCAATTACAGCTTTGTCGGAACCGGTTTTTATTACACTTCCGGAACATTTTCCTCCGAGTGCTGTGTCTATGGCACTTATCAGAATACTTTTGCCTGCACCCGTTTCACCGGTTATTACGTTCAGGGATTTCGCAAAATCTGTGTTTAAGCTGTCTATTAAGATATAG